>JABFSC010000017.1 GCA_013140885.1 Deltaproteobacteria bacterium
AGTGGTACATCGTCGAAGTCGATGGCGGGGAAGGGGCGATGGCGATGGAATTGCGCCGTCCTGTCGGGGCTGAATCCTCGGATCAATTCCACTTGCAGATCAAGACCCCGATTCAGCGGTTTGACGTGCAGAGCGTCAAAGCTGGTGGCGCCGTCCACACCCATGAAGGCGTCGAGTCGGCCCACCTCACGTTCACCGGCCCGACCACCGCGTGGCCAGACTTTGTCCGCTGCATTCAAGCGCTCGCCAGTATTTTCGATACCCTCAAGACGACTCCGTTGGATCGCGAGCAAGTGCGCGAACATTTTTTCAAGAACAAGAAATAGGCGGACGGCATGATTCTGACTCATCACGGCATTTCACCTCAGGTCAGTCCCAGTGCCTACATTCAGCAAAGTGCCCACATCATTGGTGATGTGCATATCGGAGAAGAATCGAGCGTGTGGTTTAACGCGGTTGTCCGGGGCGATGTCTGTTACATTCGCATCGGCAACCGCGTCAATATCCAAGATAACGCGACGATTCACGTCTTCAGTGGCGGTATCCCCACGATTCTTGGTGATGGGGTGTCGATCGCGCACAATGTGGTCGCGCATGCGTGCACGATTCACGCGTTTACTCTGGTCGGCATGGGCGCGATCGTCCTGGATGGCGCGGACATTGGCGAAGAGTGCCTGATTGGGGCCGGGGCCGTGGTCGCGCCACGCAGCAAAATTCCACCACGATCCCTGGTGCTGGGAAATCCCGCGAAAGTCGTTCGTACGTTGACCGCCGACGACATCGAACGGCTCCATAAAACCGCCGAGAACTACGTCCGCTTCTCGCGTGAGTATATCGAACAAGGGATTCGGTGATTTTCCCGCCGCCAATCCCTGTTACACCCTGTTACAATCCGTTACCAAACCGAGAAGACTCACGGCGTGTGACCAATTATGGTGAAGCGTATATTTTCACTATAAGGAGGTCTGTTATGAAGCGTACAGTCTTTTCCATCGTTGCCGGAGTGGTCGCGGCGGTCGGTCTCCTCTTCTGGGGAGTGGGTCACGCCCACCGATCATCCGAGCGTAGAATGGCTTGGATCGCCAAACGCCTCAATCTTGATGAGCAACAGAAGCTCAAGCTCGAAGCGGTACACGAGGCGATGCGCCAAGCACGGGAACAGTTCCATCAGGAGCGAGCGGAACTCTTCGGGGAAGTCGCCGCGCAGCTTCAGAGTGAGCAACTCGACCAAGCCAAGCTGCTCCAACTCCTTGAGCAACGTCAAGCGATGATGAGCCAGGTAGCTCCCCAGGTCATCGCCACAGTGGCGGAACTGCATGCGAGCCTGACGCCTGAACAGAAAGCCAAGGCGGTTGAGCACTTGGAACATTTCAAGGATAGAATGGGGCATCATGACCACCATTCTCATCATTGATGATGACCGCGGCCTTAACGAACTGCTCACGACCTATCTTGGGCAGTTCGGCCTCCAGGTCCTCACGACGGTGCATCCCGATGCGGGGCTCACCGCGCTTCGGACTCAGGCTCCGGCTCTCATTATTCTCGATGTGATGTTGCCAGACCGTGATGGCTTCAGCCTGTGCCGGGACATTCGCAAGGAGAGCACCGTGCCGATCCTCATGCTGACGGCGAGGGGAGAGTTGGCCGACCGCGTCGCTGGATTAGAAGTGGGCGCGGACGATTACCTCCCTAAGCCGTTTGAGCCACGCGAATTAGTCGCGCGCATTCAGTCTCTCCTCAGGCGCGCGGGCATGGAGCGTGTCCCTGAACCGCGCGCCGAGCGAGTCCATGCTGGGGAGCTGCTGGTTGATCTCCGTGGCCGACGCGTCTGGCTGCGCAACGTGGAACTGGAACTCACGACCTCCGAATTCGATATTCTCGCGCTCTTCCTCGGTCATCCAGGAACCGCCCTGACCCGCGATCACATGTTGGAGACTCTCCGGGGTATCGACTGGGAAGCGTACAACCGCTCCGTGGACATCGCCGTGAGCCGCTTACGGCAGAAGCTGCAGGATGACCCGAAACATCCGCGCTATATCAAGACCATCTGGGGAACCGGATACCTCTTTCTGCCCACACCGCGGGCCGCATCCGAGAAGGCTCATGACGCGTGAGCGCGCGCTGAGATTCGGCTCTCTTGTTCGGGGTTCTCTCTTTTTCAAGCTGGTGCTCATCTATTTGGGCACGACGGTCGTGCTGATGCTCACGGTTGGCATGGTTTTTCACCTCACATTTGATCGGCCACCAATGAACGAGACTCCGCTGGGGAAGCACTTGCAAAAGTACGTCGAACACTTGGCGAACGAACTTGGTGATCCGCCCCAACGTGACCGTGGGTTGCGCCTCGCGCAGGAACTCGGTGTCCAGAGCCATGTGACGACTCCGCAAGGCGAATGGACGACCATCGCGGGTTTTCCCTCCGACGCGACACTGACAGCGGAAAACCCAGAGCATCACCATTTGAGACCTTTTGGCCGCTATCACGACGCCTTCTTCGCTACGCTTGATCGCCAGGATGTCCACTATACATTTTTGTTTCCGCGTGAATCTTTCGGAAGAGGCGGAGGCCGGGCTGTTATCTGGCTCCTGACCTTGATCGGCGTCGTCTTGGGTGGCAGCTATCTGGTTGTCCGGTGGCTCTTTCGTCCGCTCTCTTGGCTCAACGTGGGCGTGCGAGAAATCGCCAAGGGGAATCTGACCTATCAGGTCCCGGTGCGCTCCGCCGACGAGTTGGGTCGCTTAACGGAATCTTTTAACGTCATGGCCACGCAGGTCAGGGACATTGTCCGCGCGCGCGAACAACTGCTCATGGATGTGAGTCATGAGTTGCGGTCGCCGCTGACCCGCCTGAAAGTGGGGCTCGAATTTGTTCAGGACAAAACCGTTCGTGCGCGATTACAACAAGAGGCGCGAGAACTCGAAACGATGGTCACGGAACTGCTGGAAGCGGAACGGTTGTCGAGTGACTATGGCGGAGTGCGGACGACCGAAGCCGATCTCGTCGCGTTGGTTCGAGATGTGGTTGGGGCCTATCGCGAGCGACAGCCGACCATCCGCGTGATTGCGACGCTGGATTCACTGTTGGTCCACATGGATGTGGAACGCGTGCGCATTGCCCTGCGCAACATCCTTGAGAATGCGCTCACGTATTCCCCCGCGACTGGTCCCCCCGTGGAAGTGCGAGTGCAACGGACTGACGCCTCGACGCTCGTGTCTGTTCGCGACCACGGACCAGGCATCTCGCCAGAGGAACAAGGCCGAGTGTTCGAGCCCTTTTATCGGGTGGATAAATCGCGTGAACGTGGCACGGGTGGGTATGGACTGGGATTGAGCTTGGCCAAGAAAATCATGACGGCCCATCGTGGCGATCTGTTACTGGTGAGTGCTCTTGGCCAGGGTAGCACTTTCACTTTACAGTTCCCGCTGTGATGCGGTTACGGTGGGGGACACGCAACTCCATTGGGCAATTACTGGGGCGACTCGCGCTGCAACAAAATCCGCGCAGCGGTTTCCAAGTCATTCAGATTGTCCACATCGATCGCGCATTCCGCGAACGGCATGGGCACCACGTCTACACTGGCTCCCAGCACGCGTTCGACTCGTGAAATTGCCGCTGTCAAATCCAACTGCCGCAACGCGAGTAGCACGAGCGTCGTCAACCCAAACGTGCTGATGAGTCGCCACGGACGTTTGCGAAATTGTCCGGCATGATGCCAGAACGCCGCCGCCGCCGCCGCGCGGGGCGTGCGCAGAGCGAACAAGTTCGTGCCACAAAAGCTTTCCCCGCGGAGCGGGATCAACGACCGTTTCGATTCGGGATACCGCGCGCGGAAGAGCGACTCCGCCACCACGCCAACCACAACATCCGCCGCACTCGCCGCCACGGCCAGGCAAAAGTGTTCAGCCATCTCGCTCGTGAGCAATGGGTGATCGGCGGTCGTCACAATCAACGGCTCGTGTTCGGGTTGGCTAGTGAAATACTGCAAGACACTCTCGCTGGGAGACCGCCCCTGCGTATGATGCACGCGCACCACGCC
>JABFSC010000713.1 GCA_013140885.1 Deltaproteobacteria bacterium
TCACGATCGACAGCCTTGCCGCGCTCATTGAGGAGCTGCAACGCCAGGGATTTACCCTTGTGCCGCTCGAATACTTCCTCGAAGTGCGGCAGCGGTAGACGGCAAAGGACGCTCTCCTTTTTCCCCCTCACCCTCGCCCATCCGGGAGAAGAAATTTTCGCCCTCTACGCCTTCACTCCCCCTTCCGTCGTCCATGTCGTGCCGGTCGGGGAGTCCTTGAGAATCACTCCTTGTTCAGCGAGTTGGTCGCGGATCGCATCGCCGCGCTTGAAGTCCTTGGCTTTGCGCGCCGCGGCCCGTTCGGCGATCAGTTGTTCGATCACGTCTGGCGTGAGCTGAGTGTGCGTCAGTCCGCGTTGTTTTTGCGCTTCGAGAAACCGAGTCGGGTCTTCATTCATAATGCCCAACACCGCACCAATGGCTGCTAATCCTTGGCGGAGCCCCAGCACATCCGCCATCTGTCCGGCATCCAAGGCGCGGTTCAGGTCACGAATGCCATCAAAGACGACGCCGAGCGCGCGCGCGGTGTTACAGTCGTCATCCATCGCTTCGCGAAAACGAGCTTCGAGTTTCGAGTTTTGCGTTTCGAGTTCACTCGAATCGCCCAGTGTCGCGTCGGCTCGCGCGAGGGTTTCGTAGATGCGGGTTAAGCCCTTCTCCGCCTCTTCGACTTTGCGCATGGAGAAGTCGAGCGGCATCCGGTAGTGCGTCGAGATCAGCACCCAGCGTAAGGCTTCGGGGAGCGTCTTTGTCCGCACGTCGCGAATGGTGAGAAAGTTGCCCAGCGATTTGGACATCTTTTGCTGCTCAACGGTTACCATCCCATTGTGCAGCCAATACCGAGCGAACTCACAGCCCTTCGCCCCTTCGGATTGCGCGATTTCGTTCTCGTGATGCGGGAAGATGAGGTCCGAACCTCCGCCATGAATGTCGAACGGCTGGCCGAGGTATTTGCTACTCATCGCCGAGCACTCGATATGCCAGCCTGGTCGTCCCGGTCCCCAGGGACTGTCCCAGGTGGGTTCACCAGGTTTACTGCTCTTCCACAGGGCGAAGTCCATCGGATGATGCTTGCGTTCATCGACTTCGACTCGCGCCCCAGCCATCATGTCATCGAGTCGCCGATGCGAGAGTTTGCCGTAGCCGGGGAACTTATCGACGGCGAAATAGACATCGCCATCGGTCGAATAGGCAAGTCCTTTCGCTTCCAACTCTTGAATAATCGCGATCATTTCGGGAATGTGCTGTGTCGCTCGGGGTTCGTGGGTCGGCGGCTGACAACCGAGCGCTTGGGCGTCTTGAGTGTACTCGTCGATGTACTGCTCGGATAACTGCCGCGAAGAGATGCCGCGTTCGTTGGCACGGTTGATGATTTTGTCATCCACGTCGGTGAAATTCCGAATGAAGGTCACGTCGTACCCCAGAAACTTGAGATAGCGATAGACCACATCAAACGTCACCATCGCCTGCGCATGGCCGATATGCGAACTGTCGTAGGGGGTCACCCCGCAGACATACATGCGAACTTTTCCGGGAGTGAACGACGTGAAGAGTTCGGCTTTGCCAGAAAGCGTGTTGTGGAAGTGCAACATAGAATTTAGTTGAGAGTTGAGAGTTAAAAGTTAAAAGTTAAAAGTTGAAAGTTGAAAGTTGAGAGTTTTTGAAGAAGAACACCGCTCTTTTCAACTTTCAACTTTTAACTAATCCGACTTCCCGCCACCAACTGCTCGACGACGGACGGATCCGCCAGCGTCGAAATGTCGCCCAGTTGATCGAGTTCGCCTTCGCCGATCTTGCGCAGGATGCGGCGCATGATCTTGCCACTGCGGGTCTTTGGCAGGCCATCCGTGAATTGAATCTTGTCCGGCGTCGCGTGTGGGCCAATCTCGTGTCGGACAGTGTCGTTGATCTCTTTCTTCAAGGTTGGCGAGACGTGTTGGCCGGTCTTCAACGTCACAAAGGCATAGATGCCCTGCCCTTTCAGATCATGTGGCATCCCGACT
This sequence comes from Deltaproteobacteria bacterium, assembly GCA_013140885.1. Classification (GTDB taxonomy): domain Bacteria; phylum Desulfobacterota; class Binatia; order Bin18; family Bin18; genus JABFSC01. The sequence continues at coordinate 2,004 of JABFSC010000713.1, forward strand.
ACCGCCGCTTCCGCGACAGAGGGATGCTTGCCAATCGCCCCTTCTACTTCCGCCGTGCCAATCCGGTGACCGGACACATTCATCACGTCGTCCACACGCCCAGTGATCCAGTAGTACCCGTCTTGGTCCCGCCGACACCCGTCACCAGTGAAATACTTGCCGGGATACATCGCGAAGTAGGTTTGCCGGAATCGCTCGTGGTCCCCATAGACCGTACGCATGATCCCCGGCCACGGGAACTTGATACACAAATTCCCAGTGATGCCGTTGCCGGTGAGTTCGTTACCTTGCTCGTCCACGAGACAGGGTTGGACCCCAAAGAACGGACGAGTCGCCGAACCGGGCTTGGTCTTCGTCGCCCCCGGCAACGGGGTAATCAGAATGCCACCGGTCTCCGTCTGCCACCAGGTATCGACGATCGGCGCGCGTTCCTTGCCGATGACTTGAAAGTACCAATGCCACTCTGGGCTCTTGATTGGCTCACCAACTGTTCCAAGGATACGCAAGCTCGACAGATCGTATTTATTCGGCCAGGAGTCGCCTTCTTTCATCAAGGCCCGGAGCGCGGTCGGCGCGGTATAGAGGACATTCACTTTATGCTGTTCAACCACCTGCCAGAAACGCCCAAAGTCGGGGTAATTCGGCACCCCCTCGAACATGATCGTCGTCGCGCGGTTGGAGAGCGGTCCATAGACGACATAACTGTGCCCAGTGACCCAGCCACAATCCGCCGTGCACCAGTAAATATCCCCAGGCCGATAGTCAAACACATACCGATGAGTGATGGACACATGCACCAGATAGCCGCCGGTGGTGTGTAAGACCCCTTTCGGTTTCCCCGTCGAGCCAGACGTATACAGAATGAACAACGGGTCTTCGGCATCCATCGGTTCTGGCGGACAGGTGGCTGACTGCTGGGGCACGACATCCTGCCACCACACGTCTCGGCCCTGTTGCATCGCCACGCTGTGGCCAGTGCGACGCACGACCACGACTGTCTCGATGGACGGGCAGTGCGCCAAGGCTTCGTCGGCATTGGCTTTCATGGGAATATCATTCTTGGCACCCCGGAGCGCGGTATCCTGGGTAATGAGAATTTTGCAGGTCGAGTCCTGAATCCGGTCACGCAACGACTCGGCGGAAAACGCGCCAAACACCACCGAATGCACCGCGCCGATGCGCGTACAGGCGAGCATGGCGACGGCCAATTCTGGAACCATCTGCATGTAGATGCAGACCCGGTCGCCCTTTTTCACGCCAAGGGATTTCAGCGTATTGGCGAACTGACAGACCTGTGCGAGCAACTCCGCGTACGTCAGGGTGCGCGACTCGCCGGGGTCATTGCCTTGCCAGATCAGCGCGGTCTGAGCACCCGCGCCCGCTTCGACATGGCGGTCCAGGCAGTTGTACGACACGTTGAGTTTGCCCCCAAGAAACCACTTGGTCTGAGCGTCGTGAAAGTCCCATTCGAGGACCTTGTCCCACTTCTTGAACCAGGAGACAAATTTGTCGGCTTGTTCCGCCCAGAATCCCTCTGGGTCTTGGATCGACCGCTGATATATCTGTTCGTAGAGTTCGGGAGTGATGGCAGCATTCCCGCGCATCGCGACGGGAATGTCGTAGATGGAATCGTTGGCAACTTGTTCTGCCATTGGGACCTCTCCTTTGTGATCGAGCAATCGCGCCGGGTGGCGGCGTCGGGCTGGGAACGTAGCATAAAGGCATGCGAGGGAAAACTGTTAGCGCTTGCGGTTCTTGCGTCGAGACTTTTTCTGTTGTTTGCGCTTCACCCGTGCTTTCGCCTTGGCTTTACTGTGCTGCACAACTCGATTGCCGATATTTCCGGGGAACGCCACCTCATCGTGGACGTGATCCTCATCCTCGAAGTCATCATCGTCCGCACGCGGACCAAAGAGAAAGGGCAACAAGGGGCGACGAAGAGTTTCTCGTTCATCGCGGATCCCGAACTTAATCTCGACATCTTCCCAATCACCAAGAATCATCTCATCGACCTGCTTGTCCTCATAAGCCCGACGAATAACGGGGAGTGCTTCAGTGGCTTGCAAATTGGTCAAGGCATTGACCAGAAATCCGTTGAGCATAGGATCCTGGGCCGCACGCTTAGACAGTTGCTCAATCAAGATGGGAATACATCGCACTCGTGCTTGAGCATCTTGTTGCGCGATGCGGCTCAGGCTCGACACCGCAGCGACCCGTGCCCACAGGCCATGGGTCGTGTCTCTCAAATAGGCCGTCAGTACGGGAATCGCCACCGAGCCGATCATCTCGTAGACTTGTGGCAGTTCCTCGGCCACCCAGTCCTCTTGGGCATCGTCAATTCTCTTCAAGATTCCCAAGAGTGGTTCGCTTGCTGATGCCGCGCGTAATTGTCCAATCGTCCGCCACGCATGGACAGGAGCCCACACCTCGAGGCTCTCCGTTTCGGCCTCATTCAACTCCACATCAAGCGCCATACGGATGAGATCAGGAACATGTTCTGGCCCAAATCCGAGCGCCAGATAATCCGGCCACGTCTCACAAGGATACTCACATGGGCCAAAGGTCAGCAGTGTGTTCAAGGGTGGGAAATAATCTGCCACGCTTTCACCTCCAATTATTTATGGGAGCAGGACTCCGGTTCGGACCGCGATTTCCCGAGCGAGCGCGGAGAAATCGCGGTATGCACCGTGTACGGCTTGGATATGCGCACCGATGGCACCATCGGCGGGTTTTAGGTGAAATATAGGCTTCCGCGCTTCCTGCGCGAGAGGCATGAGACTGCGATAATGTTTGAGCAGAGCCAACCGATACGGGTCTTGGTCCACTGAAACCTGCGGCCACCCCGGTTCATCAAGTACGTCAGTCCGATAGACTTCCGGAATACGAGCAACCCAACGATCGTACGCCTTCACCGGACGATCCAAACGTACAGAATGTTGCAAAAGAACGTAGCCAACAGGCGCCATCTTACCCTTAGGAAGCGGCAGGTTTGCAACAGGATTTCTTGTCACCCGTTCTCCCCACTCTTCTCGCCACCGTCGTAGTGTCGGACCGAGGTTGCGTAACCCTTGCAGCGAAAACAAGTCAGGTGAGAGAGGAATGACCACGTAGTCCGCCGCAATCATGGCGGCACGGTTGATGGCCCCAAGATTCGGCCCGAGGTCCATTAAGACCACATTGGCATGGGACTGCGTAGCCGCCTTTTGCACTATCCTCCAGAAGGCGGAGATCACGCGAAAGGCACGCTCTTTGCGATCCAAACACTCCGGCCAGACGGTGGACAGTTCATCTTCAAAGCTGGAAAGCGCGAGATCGCCAATCAGGAGGGCCAGTGAACTTTGGTCGAACAGTGGAAGCTGGTTTTCTAGAGAAACCTGTTCCAGATGAGGGTCAGCAATATCCCCTATTCCTCTCATCAGCGGCTGGATACATCCGAAGATGGTATCGTCATGCCTGTTGTCTGACCACAGTTCAGCGAGGCGGTCCTCATCCAAAAAGGCCGCGGTCAAATTCGCCTGCGGATCCAGGTCCGCCGCAACCACGCGCACCCCCAGATCGGCATACATCCACGCCAGATGGTACACGAGAGACGTTTTGCCTACGCCGCCCTTGTTATTGAAAAAGGCGATGATGGGAACGCTCATAATCGTTTCCTGATAATGGCAAGCACATGGGCCGCTTCGGCAACAAACTCCAGGGGTGGGCTGCTGTTTTTCTCCAGTTCTTTGCGCGCCAGTGGAATCCCAAGGCCAAAGCGCTGGACATAACCAAGATTCTTCATAACCTCGGCAATATGTGGATTTCGATAGTCGGTCACTCCCGGTTGGCCAAAGTTTTGTCGCGTCACTTGGCCAAAGGGACCGCCAGGATTTTGGATCTCAATCCGATCACTGAACCAGGAAATACGCACCGGCGCATTGGTCCCCTCATAGGTCCGGTGGAGAACTGCATTTCTCACCAGTTGCTGCAAAGCAACAATGGGGTACTCAGGGTGTCGGATTTCAGTCGGCTGTGTCGTCAGGTCAGACGCAACCGCGATATGGGCCAATAACGTTTCGTCCAACCTTCTGAGTAAATCCGGTAGCGGTCCGTCTATTTCTTTTTGATCTTTAATCGGGTCAGTGATCTCCGTGCCATCGAAACGCAGAAATTGGACGTAGGCTCCAGGAAAGAATTGTCGGGGATCTTTGCCAACGGTCAGAATACCCAGCACTGTCGGCCTCGGTTGCGGTTCAACCGTCGTAAACCGCATGGAAGTGAGTTGCTGTTCCACTGACCGTTGATTTTGTTCAAGTATGTCAACCGGTAAAGCCGTGGGCAGATACGCACGACGAAAAAAATCAACATCAAGATCAGTGACCGTTGCTGATGCCACGGGTTGGATATCGAAAGGAATATCGTTGGACCGACGCTTCTCGGTCAGTCGCCGCTCCTCCTCCGCTGTCGCCGTGGCCCTACGGGGACCAACTCGGATCCAGACACGCCCTTGATAGCGAACAGGTGGAGCATCAGCAGGCTCCACGGTCACCACCGCCAACTCGCATCCATTCAACGTCCTCTTTTGTACCGCCATGGTTGGAAAAGGCGTGAGGTTTCCATCCGACCGCATATCGGCAAGAGTACGCAGGAGCTCATCGGTAACGGCAAGCTGCGCACAGCGACCATCGTCGGACACACCGACGAAAAGGACCCCAGGCTGTTTGTGGTTTGGGAGATCGTTGGCAAAAGCGCAAATCGCTTGACGAAGTTTATCCCCATCGGCAGCCGACGCTTTACGCTCGACTCGGTCGGATTCAATATCTCGTAGGAGGGCTTCTAACTCTCGATCTTCCACGTATGTTTTTCCTCTTCGCGGTTCTTGCTCCATGTCATATCGTTCCGCTTGCTCGCGCCTCTTCGTCTATCACAGGCGCACCCAAGAAACAGTGCCGGAGTTCAAGAACGACCCCAAACGGCCACCGCTATCGTCATCACCGGGCTAAAGAATTCCGGGTTATGACCCGATGTGACTACTGGAACCACAAGTTGCCTTAGAGTCATCATTCGTCTCTTTTCAGCGAGAAGGAAGTAACACACCCATGAACCACGCCGACCCCGTGTCTATTGTGGACTATTCGACCATTGAGATTCTCATTGTCGAAGACAGCCAAACCCAAGGTGAGCGCATCAGTTATGTCTTGCACTCGCATGGATTTTCTCCCACCCTCGTCAATAGTGGAGCCGAAGCCTTGGCATCCATCCGTGCCCGTCGCCCGACCCTGGTGCTGAGTGATGTGGTCATGCCGGGAATGGACGGCTACCAACTCTGTACGCGCATCAAAAATGATCCAGCCCTCGCGGACCTCCCAGTCATTCTGATGACCGCCCTCACCGATTCACGCGAGGTCATCAACGCATTGGAGAGCCAAGCGGATGGGTTTATCACCAAACCGTGCGATGAAGTCTTCTTACTCTCTCGCATCAACTACGTGCTCACCAATCGCGAGATTCGTACCCGTGCGCATAACGATGACGCCGTGCGCGTGGTCGTCGGGGACCGGACGCTGGCGCTGACTTCTCGTCCGTCGCAAATCGTGGATCTGCTGTTGTCGACCTTCGATAACGCGGTCCAGAAAAATCAAGAATTAGCCTACTCCTATAACCGCCAGACGCAGTCCGCTCTCGATATTCGCACGCTCAATGCGCAGCTTGAGGAACGTTCTCAAGCGCTGGTCCGTTCCGAAGCCAACCATCGCATGTTGTTGAACAGCAATGATTCCGCCCTGCTCGTGGTGAACCAGGACCGGCGGATTCTCTTTCTGAATCCCGCCGCCGAATCTCTGTTACAGCGGCGCGCCGCCGACCTCTTGCACACGATCTTCCCCTTCCTCGTAGTCGTGGGCGCAACCCGCGAAGTGACTCTTCCCCGGTCGCCCGCGCCCTCGGTTATCTCTGAAATGCGGGCGATTGAAATTCTCTGGGAGGATCAGCCGGCGATCTTGGTGACGTTGCATGACATCACGGCGCGCAAGAAGATCGAGGACACGCTCCAGCAAGCCAAGGAAGCGGCCGAAGCCGCCGATCAGGCGAAGTCCAGCTTTCTCACCAATATCACCCACGAAATCCGCCTCCCAATGAACAGCATCATCGGCATGAGCGAGTTGCTGTTGGACACCACGCTCGACGACGAGCAGCGCCATTTTGCCACCATTGTCAAGCGATCGGCGGAGTCGCTGCTCGGCATCGTCAACCAAGTGCTCGACTTCTCGAAAATCGAAGCCGAAAAGATGAGCCTGGAAGTGATTGATTTTGATCTCCCGACCGCATTGGAGAATGTCACGGACCTCTTTACCAAGACCTGTACCGACAAGAACCTGGACTTGACGCTCTTAACCGATCGGCAAGTGCCAACCGCACTGGCTGGCGACCCTGGCCGAGTACGACAAATTCTCATCAATTTAGTTGGGAATGCGGTCAAGTTCACCGAACGCGGAGAAGTCGCCCTCAAGGTCTCCCTGGCGGAGGAAACGCCCACGCATGCCACGATTCGCTTCGCCGTCACGGATACGGGGATTGGCATTCCGGCGGACCGAATTCCCCACCTTTTTGAGGCGTTTTCACAGGTGCACGCCCCTTCCTCGCGAAAATTTAGCGGGACCGGATTGGGACTTGCCATCAGTAAGCAACTCGTCCACCTCATGGGTGGAGAAATAGGGGTGGAAAGCGCGCCGGGGCAAGGCAGTGTGTTCTGGTTCACTATTCGTCTGGAAAAACGCTCACCTACCGTTATCGCTTTCAAACCCAGTCTGACGGATCTCACGGGGTTACACGCGTTGGTGGTCGACGACAGTGAGAACAATCGCGCGCTCCTCACGCAACATCTGTCTTCCTGGGGCATGCACGTACAGAGTTGCGACGATGGGGTCCAAGCGTTAGTCCTGCTCGATACCGTGGCAAAGGAAGGACAGCCCTTTGATGTCCTCGTGGTCGGCAAGAACATGCCAGAGATGGACGGATTCGCGCTCGCTCATGCCATTCGCGAACAATCCGCTTGGAATAACCTCCGCATCGTGCTGGTCACATCCGTCGGACAACGCGGGGACGCCGCCCAAGCCAGAGAGGCGGGCATTCAAGCCTATCTGACGAAACCGGTTCGTCGCTCACAGCTCTTTCAGTGTTTACTCGCGGTGCTCAGCCCCCAACCAGTAAGCAGTGCATACGACGCCCCCCCACTCATCACGCGCCACACGCTTGCCATGGCAGCAGCCGTGCCCTTGATCTTGGTCGTGGATGAAAATCCCGCCCACCAAGTCCAAACCGTACGCGCGGTGGAGAAACTTGGGTACCGGACGGAGGTCGTCACCTCGGGCCAAGAAGCGATCAGCGCGTTAGAAAAAAATCGCTATGCCGCCGTGCTCCTCGAATGTCGGATGGCGGAGATGGACGGGTTTGACACCGCCGCCCATATCCGGAAATGGGATCGCGAATTTGGCGGCCATACGCCGCTTATCGCGGTCACGCGCGACACCACGGCCGGGATTCAAGACCTCTGCCAACACACCGGCATTGACGAATATCTGGCCAAACCCTTGGCTGAGGACCAATTGGCGGAGATGTTGAAAAAGTGGGGCCCTGAAAAAACGCGAGATGAAGAAAATGACCCGATCGTAACGCTCGTTGAAGAGCCGCACCATGAAATCGGCCCCCGGAGCCGCATCCTCATCGTTGAGGATGATGAACTCAGCCAGGAGGTCACGGTCCGCACCCTCAAACACCTTGGGTATAAAGAGGTCGACGTCGTCGCCAACGGGCGCGAGGCGCTTGAGATCATGGAGCAGCACCCCTACGCGCTGGTTTTAATGGACTACCAGATGCCGGAGATGGACGGGTTTACGGCCACCGCGTACATTCGCGCCCGGGACCACCAAATCGGCACCCATACCCCGGTGGTGGCGCTCACCGCGCGTGCGAACAAACAAGATCGCGAACGGTTCCTCGCCGTTGGCATGGATGACTACATTGGAAAACCTCTCGACCGTGAGCTGCTCAAAACCGTGGTCTCGCGATGGGTCGGCGCACCGGTCAACAGCCTCAGTTCATAAAGTCGGTCACGCGGATTCCCACGAGTCCAAGACAATACCCTCTACGGCACGGAACCCAAGTCGTTCGCCCAACTGACGCAAGCACGTCACTTGCCGAGCGACAGGTTCTTCGTACCGACGGCGGGAGAGCAAATCCCGCAGATGCCGATGGCAGAGCCGCGCGAAGAGCGTCTGCGCCCACCAGAGGTTCAACTCCACCTTCAGACGTTCCGCAGTCTCTAGCAGGTGTACCGCTGTCACCACATGCTCATTGAGCGGATCGGTGAGCAGCACCGTCAGATGGCGCTCCACCGCATGACAGAGCTGTTGCGCGACTCCTCCAGTCGAGAGGGGAACCCGCCATTTGTGGGCTTCGGCCAACACCTCCTCGATCGCCTCTCGGTCACTCCCTTTATCCGCGAACGTCGCCACCGCACGGCTCAAGGACTGGTTCACCAAGAAGCCCGCCGCGAGCGTGAAGCCTTGTGGAAGTGGAACATCTAGCTCGTACAGGTATTCCATCAAGCGGCGGTTCTCGCGATACAGTTGCAGGTAGGTTGCCTCAAGTCGTTCCAACACCCCTTCGCTCACCCGGGCGAGGACCCGACGACGATCATCCAACACGAGATCACGCGCGGTGAAATACGTGTCGCCAAACTGGCGATCCAGCGCGCGGACGACTTCCGACAGCGAATGACCAGAAAAAATCCGCAGCAACTCCGCTTTCGTGCGCGCGTAGGGCTCTTCGACAAGCCGCGCACTCACCACACAGTGCACGTCGTGACCGCTAAACTTGAGCACGGCGAAGGCAAATTCTTGCACCTCGAGCGTCACCTGCGAGGACACCGTCATCCGCCCTACTCCCAACGCGGTCGTGCCATAGGCGTCCTCTTCATAGTCCGTCTGGGTCATCCGCAGCGTCGGCAAGGCATCACGACATTGACTCGGCTCAAGGATGCGACAGATGGCCTGGTTGGCCACCACGCGCGGCGCATCGACCCGCGCGGGTTTGACATGTTGCACGTACACCTGGCCCCCATGCCCAACCTCGCGCACGTTGCTTGGAGCCTGACTCAATCGGTCCACGAACTCCGCCTCCAGGGTTGGAAGCCAGGGCTTGGCGAACTCCATCGCTCGGGCCGCGTAGCGGAGGATTTGCGTGGATTCGAGTCCCGATATCTCATCGAAAAACCACCCGCAACTCGTGAACATCAACAGCCGGTGATGCTGCATTTCCAAAAGTTTCAGGACAAGGGTCTTTTCCTGTTGCGCGAGACCGCGCGTTGCGTGCTGGTGGAAGAACGCATCCATCCGTTCAGGCGTGCGCTCAAGCAGCACGTCAATGTAGGCGTTGCGTGCCGCCCACGGATCACGGAGCAAACCAGCGGCCTGCTGCTCGAAGAGCGGATCAAGCAGTGCCTGTAACCAGTTCAGTGCTTCGCGGAGAGGAGCCCGCCATTGCTGGGTCCAACCAGCTTCGTTCCCCACATGACAGCCGCAATCCGCCCGCCAGCGTTCGACACCATGCGCGCAACTCCACGCCGTGTTCTCGTGAATCTCCACCTCCCACTGTGGGGGATGTAAGGCCAGGTACTCCCCATAGTTGGTGACCCGCACAAGCCCACGTCGTTCCAACTCGCGCAGGGCGAAGGCGAGCGCCATCTCCCCGAACCGATGATGATGTCCATACGTTTCCCCGTCGGTGGCGACATGGACCAGTTGCGGCTCATCGGTATCGGAACGAAAGGCCGCCGTCAGTCGGTCACGAAAATGGTCACCACTATCCAGCAGCCGCTCAAAGGCCACACCGCGCGCGAGTTCCGCGTTATAGAAAAACAGGACGATCTGTTTGCCACTGGGGAGACGACAGAGATAGGGGTGACGGGTCTCGACCGTGTCAGCGGTGACATCCCGCCAGTCGGCGTGTGCAAGCGGACGGACCCGTTTCGCCTGGTGCGGCGCGAGGATGGTAAACGTACTACCGTGCGCGGCGAGCGTTTCTAGCGTGGAGACATCAACCGCGGTCTCCGGCAACCACATCCCTTCAGGCGCACGGCCAAACCGATGCACGAACTCCCGGACTCCCCACGCAACATGCGTCTCTTGGTCGCGCGGCGTGGCCAGCGGCAGAATCGCATGGCCATACGCCTGCGCGATGGCGTTTCCATGACCAGCGTGCCGCTCTCGGCTCACGTGATCCGCGGCAACAATTTCCGCCAGTAATTCGGGTTCATGACGCGCGAACCACGAGGTCAGAGTCGGACCAAAGTTAAAACTGAGAGAGGCGTAATTATTCACAACCTCGGTAATCTGGTCTTTATGGCCAAGCAACCGTGCCGCCGCATTGGGCCAGTAGCATTCGGCGGTGATCCGCGCGTTCCAATCGTGATAGGGAGCCGCCGAGTCCTGCACCTCAATGGTGTCGAGCCACGGATTCTCGCGTGGGGGTTGGTAGAAATGGCCGTGCAGGCAAACGTAACGCATGGATGGCGCTCTGGCCGACTATGACTCGGCACTTCTTAAATTGGCGATATATTCCTTCAAGTCGCGTAACGCCGCCACGATCATCTCAAGCGAGTAGCGCGCGTTACGCGGGCTAGTGGACGGAATCACAAACACCGACGCGCCACCAAAGCGTTGGGCGTGTGTCCCTGGACTCTTCTCGGTGCCACAACAAATCCGATAGCCAGTGAGCCCAATAAAGCAGATCACGCGCGGTCGATAGCGTTCAATTTTTTCCCGCAACACTTTCGCGCCGCGGCGAAATTCGCTGGTCGACACTTCGTGGATGCCGTGGGT
>JABFSC010000308.1 GCA_013140885.1 Deltaproteobacteria bacterium
AGCAGGGCGAGCGGATCAGCTGGTGCGGTGTCTGAAGTCGCGGCATCTTGCGCGCCGAGGAATTGGTGATGGGGGAGGAAGACTAAGAGCGTGCCAAGCGTGACCAGTATGCCCACGAGGGTGCGCCTCCGCTGTCGGATCGTATCGTTTCGCGAATGTGCCATCATAATGCCCCCGGGTTGCGGATTGACGATGTATCGGTATCTTACCGCCAACACAAATGCACCTACGGCATTCAGTGCGCTTGGAAGTTCCCTCTCCCGGTTGGGAGAGGGCTAGGGTGAGGGGGATCAAGTGACTGTTCCTTTATTTTTTCCACACCAGCTTCACTTCCCGCCCTTGGCTCCGCGCGGCCTCATTGGTCTTCTCTTGCTCGCTCTCTTGCTCATTGGCTGTGATGGCGGTCGCGCGTCGTTCACGCCGGACGACATCGCGGCCAACAATCGTGGCGTTGGGTTGATGGGGCGCTTTGCCTACGAGGACGCGCGCGCGGTGTTCGCTGACCTGGTCCAACGTCACCCCGACTGGTGGGACGCGCAGGTAAACTTGGCCATCGCCACCTTCAACCGGCAACAGACCGGAGACGAGGAGTCTGCGTTAAATATCCTCGGCCAGGTGCTGCAAGCCGATGCGCATCATCTGCGCGCGCATTACTGTCGCGGTCTCCTCTTGTTGAACCAAGGGAAACTCGACGAGGCGCTGATCCACCTGCGCGTGGTGGCGGAGGCGGACCCCATGGATGCCTACGCCCATTACTTCATCGCCCAGGTGCTCATGCAACAGCAGCACCTCGACCAGGCGATCCAACATTATCAGAGCGCCGTGACCGGCGACCCCTATTTGCGCAGTGCCTACTATGGCGCGTTCCAGGCGTTGCGGCGCGCCAGTCGGACCGATGACGCCAAGAAGATGCTTGAGGAATTCCAACGGCTACAAACCCACCCCCAAGCTCGCTTGGCCGAACTCAAGTACACCCGCATGGGGCCGAAGGCGAGCGCGATGACCGTGGACCAGCTTGGCGCTCCTCCAGCGCGAGTCGTGCAAGGACCGCTCTTTCTTGCCCCGCAACAACGTGTCGATCCGCCCACCGACCTGCGGTGGCAAGCGGGGGATCGCGCCGTCAACCTGACAGCGAGTGATGTCAACCAAGATGGCCAGCTTGACCTGTTCATCGCCAACGCTTTTGACGGGACCACCGGGGTGCATAATGCCATACTCACCGGCGCACCAGCCGATGGTCGATTCATGCTCCTGCGTGACCATCCGCTCGCGCGAGTCGCGGAGGTCAACGCGGTGGCCTGGGGGGATGTCGATAATGATGGGCTGACCGATGCCTACCTGTGTCGCCGTGGGCCGAATCAATTGTGGCGGCAGCAGCCAGCGGGGACGTGGACCGACATCACCACAACCGCTCAGGTCGATGGTGGGAACGCGGATACGCGAGACTGCTTCTTTGTCGATGCCGATCACGACGGCGACCTTGATCTCTTTCTGGTCAATGCCGACGCGCCGCTGGAGCTGCTCAACAACAATCTAGATGGCACGTTTCGCCCGTTGGCCGCGACCGCTGGCCTTGCTCACGAGGGGAGGGCGGCACGGGCGATTCTGCCGGCGGATATGGATAACGACCGCGACGTGGATTTGCTCGTGTTGTATGTCGAGCCCCCGCATGCGGTCTTCCTCAATGATCGGGTGTGGCACTACCACGCTGCTCCTGGATTCGATGTCTTGCAAACCACCGCCAGTGTCGCCGCCGTGGCCGCCGATACCAACGTTGATGGCCACCCGGAACTCTACACGCTGACTCCGCTGGGTGCCGTGCAGCGCTGGCAGGCGGATACGAATGGCACCTGGCAGCCAACACCATTACTCCAACTGCCTCAGCCCGGAGCAGCTCCCAATCTGGCGGTGCTCGATGTGACGGGTGACGGCATGCCGGAGCTGTTGGTGTCCACCGCGTCCGGGTGGGCGGTGTATCGACTGGAGGGAACGGGTACGTCGCTGTTGTTTGACAGCACCTCCCCAGCGTTGTCCTGCGCGACGTGGGTCCCGCTGGTCCTAACACCGGCATCGGGACCAGCGGTCGCGGGGTGGTGTGGGAACACGGGCCTTCAGGTGTGGCCCCCAGGTCCGGGACGCTTCCGGTTCGCCTCACTCACCTTGTCAGGGTTAGTGGATGCCGGACAGCAGACCCGCTCGAACGCATCGGGGATTGGTGCGAAAGTCACCGCGCGTATCGGGTCGCGGTGGACCGCCGTGGAAACCTTGCGGCCCACTTCCGCGTCTGGGCAGAGCCTGCAACCACTGGCGGTGGGGATTGGTGACGAGGAGCGGATCGATTTCGTGGCGATTGATTGGTCGGACGGAGTCTTTCAATCCGAGCTTGACCTAGCGGCAGGACAACACCACCGCATCACTGAAACGCAACGCCAGTTATCGAGTTGTCCGCTGCTGTTCGCCTGGGACGGCGCGCGATATGCCTTTGTGAGCGACATCTTAGGGGTCGCCGGGCTGGGCTACGCGACGGGTCCCGGCGAGTACGCCCCGCCCCGACCGTGGGAGAATTTTTTGTTGCCGCCGGGTCTCTTGCAATCGCACCAAGGGCATTATCAGCTCAAGGTGGTGCAACCGATGGAGGAGGCGACCTATCTCGATAGCGCGCGGCTGGTGAGCTACGACCTGCCACCGGGATGGGACCTCGCCCTTGACGAGCGTATGGGGATCAATGGCCCGGCGCCATCTGGACAGCCGTTGTTCTTTCAACATGAGATGGAGCCACTTCAAGCCGTCAACGAGCGCGGGGAGGATGTGACCGCGCGGGTGACCACGGCGGACCTGCGGGCGGCTCCACCTGGCCCGCTAGACCCCCGCTTTCTGGGGCGGCTGCAAAGCGAACATCTGCTCACGCTGACGTTCGCGCAGCCGCTTGAGAGTCGCGCCGGACAACCCCTGTTGCTGATTGATGGTTGGGTTGAGTATCCGTATTCCCAGACAATGTTCGCCGCCTGGCAAGCGGGCGCAGCCTATATCGCGCCGACACTGGAGGCGCGGACGGTGGCGGGGCAGTGGGTGGTGGTCCAGGAACAGTTTGGCTATCCCGCCGGGATGCCGCGTCGCATGACATTCCCGCTCATGGCGCTACCCAAGGGCACTACGACAGTGCGGCTGCGGACGAATATGGAAATTTACTGGGACCGGATCGCGATTGCGTATGCCGAACCCTGCCCAGAAGCGCGGCGCGTGGAATTACCGGTCCGCGACGCCCGACTCGCCACGGTAGGGTTCCCCCTGCGCACCACGAATAGCCAACGGGTGCCGCACTATGACTACGCGAGACGCACCCCGTTATGGGACACACGCCATTTAGCGGGTGCGTACACCGCACTGGGGCCTATCGCTGAACTCATCACGCACGATGATGATGCCGTGGCGATCTTTGGTCCTGGCGAGGAAGTGCATGTGGAGTTCACCGCGCCGCTCACGCCGTTGCCCGGCGGGTGGACTCGTCGCTTCGTGTTGGAGACGGGAGGATGGACAAAAGACATGGACCTGTACACCAAGGATGGTGAGACCTTGGCGCCGCTGCCGACAACGGGCAAGGCAGTTGAGACCCGCGAGCGGTTACATGGCCGATATCAGACTCGGTATGAGGCGGGGAGGTAGCGGAAGTTTCGCATTGAAACGCGCCGCACTGGCTACGTCTACGAACGTCGTCGCCAGTTCAGCTTCGATTCAGAAGTCCACATACTGTGCCCATCGCCATCCGTGTCCCCTTTCAGGTTCAGTAGAATTGTCATCGGGGGCGCTGCTGCGGTGGCGCGCGGTGGTGGGCGGCGAGCTATGGGAAGTACCGTTGTTTGACCCGTTCGATATAGCCGACGAGATTGGCTCGTTTCACAGGGCAAACGCACTATAACCCTTGTAAAAAGGCGGGGTTAAGCTAAGAGGGGGAGGCGAGTAGATTCGGATGCCGAAGGAGAAGCGATGCCCCCGCAAACGTGTGCGTTGGTTGAACGGTTGCAAA
>JABFSC010000676.1 GCA_013140885.1 Deltaproteobacteria bacterium
ACTGTTACCGATTCACCTACTCTGGATTAATCTGGTCACCGATGGACTCCCCGCGCTCTGCCTCGCCACCGACCCCATCGACCCCGACGTGATGAACCGCCGCCCGCGGCGCCGGTCCGAGCATATCACGGACCGCGGCTTTCTCCGCACGATGTTCTTCACCGGTCTCCTCACGGCGGGGGTCGCGTTCGCGGTGTACTACTCCGCCTTGCAAGCCGGAACCCCGGACACGGCCCGCGCATCCGCCTTCACCGTGCTGGTCTTCGCCGAACTTTTACGTTCCTTCGGTGTCCGCAGTGAAATCACACCGGTGTGGCGGATCTCCCTGCTGACGAACCTCAACCTCGTTATCGTGGTCGCCATTTCCTTCGGCCTTCAGGTGTGGAGCCAACACAACGCCACGCTGGGCCACTTCCTGAAAACATCCTACATGCCGCTCACTGATTGCCTCTGGCTGCTCGCCTTGGGGGCTATTCCGCTGCTCGTCCTAGAGGTGGTGAAGGTGGTGCGTCACGCCCGGCACCAAGAAAGACCGGGCAATGACCCCACTCTTGTATTGGCGGCATCGACCGCGAAAGTGAAACTGGAGTGAGTATGGTATTGTCTCTACCACCGGCCCATGACACCGTCGTTGCCACGCTCGGCGCGTGCCTTCTGCCGTCCCCGTTACTGACGACTGGACAGCGATTCGTTGATGACTCCCACCGCGTGCTCCTCAGCGCGGATAGTCGTGATCTCCCCCCGTTCACCGCGTCGGGGCAGATACCACCGGCCTTTGAGGTCGCTGGCCCGCGCTCGCAGCTCTTCTTCGATCCCGCGACCGTCACCTGCGGGATCGTCACCTGCGGCGGCATCTGCCCTGGCGTCAACGATGTGATTCGTTCGCTGGTGCTGACGCTGACCCATGCCTACGGCGTGCGCCAGATTCTCGGATTTCGCTATGGCTATGCCGGTCTGGTCTCACAGAGTGACTTCCCACCTCTGCACCTCACGCCCGCGGTCGTCGATACGATTCACCAGCAAGGCGGTACGCTTCTGGGCACGTCGCGAGGGCCACAAGACATCGGCCAGATGGTCGATACCCTGGTGCGCGAACACGTTGGCATCTTATTCACCATTGGTGGGGATGGGACCCTGCACGGTGCCATTGCCCTGAGCCAGGAAATCCAACGGCGGCATCTCGCGATCAGCATCATTGCCATTCCGAAGACCATCGACAATGATCTCACGTGGGTTGAGCAGAGCTTCGGCTTTGCCACCGCTGTCGAAGCCGCCACCGCGGCGATCCAGGCCGCCCATACCGAGGCGCGCGGCGCTTGGAACGGTATTGGGCTCGTCAAACTCATGGGGCGACACTCGGGCTTCATCGCCGCGCATGCCAGCCTCGCGAATAGTGATGTCAATTTCTGCCTGGTGCCGGAGTCGCCGTTTCTCCTCGCGGGAGAGCGCGGTTTCCTTCCTGCGTTGGCGCAACGCTTAGCGCACCGCCACCACGCCGTGATTGTGGTGGCCGAAGGAGCCGGACAGGCGATTCTCCAGGAGCCTGCTCACCAGGAGCGGGACGCCTCGGGCAATCTCCGCCTCAAAGACATCGGTGTCTTTCTGCGGGACGAGATCACGCGTTACTTCAGTGCACAAAGCACCGAGATCACCCTGAAGTATATCGACCCGAGCTACCTTGTTCGCGGTGTGTCGGCCAATGCCTTTGATTCACAGTTCTGTCTGATGCTGGGACAACATGCCGTGCATGCGGGGATGGCCGGACGAACCGCGATGCTGATTGGCTACTGGCATCAACAGTTCACCCATGTCCCGCTTCCGTTAGCGGTGGCGCGGCGCAAACAACTCGACCCGCGGGGAACCGCGTGGCAGAGCGTTCTCCAGGCGACCGGACAAGCCACCTGGATGGCGGATCGCGAACGAATCAATGAGGAGGAACAATAGCAGCGGTCCACACAATTCTTCTTGTTCATAACGCACCCTTTGCCTGCCCACCGACAGGAAAAGCAACGGACTCTGCTGTGCGCAGCAGAATATGGAGGACCGATCATGGCGCTCTCGATTGGCATCAATGGCTTTGGACGGACGGGCCGACAAGTCTACAAGGCGATCCGCCGCTACTACAACGACACCCTCAATGTCGTCGCGGTCAACGATATTGGCAATCTCGACACGATGACCTACTTGCTCAAATACGACACCAACTACGGTCATTTTCCGGGAGATGTGAGCGCGACGAAGGAGGGTTTTATCGCGGATGGGCAGGCAGTGAAGGTCTTCGCGGAAAAGGACCCCGCCAATATCCCGTGGGGGAAACTCGGCGTGGAGATTGTTGTTGAATCCAGCGGGCATTTCACCCAGGCGGAGAAAGCGAAAGCCCACCTACACGCTGGCGCGAAGAAAGTCATCATCAGTGCCCCAGGGAAGGGTGAGGACATCACCATCGTGTTAGGCGTAAACGAGGCGATGTACGACCCAGCCCGCCATCACATTATCTCGAATGCTTCGTGCACCACGAACGGTTTGGCCCCGGTCGCCAAAGTGTTGTTCCACACGTTTGGCATTGAGAAGGGCCTCCTGACCACGGTCCATGCCTACACCAACTCGCAACGCCTGCTGGATCTGGAAGCGAAAGAGCCCCGCGACGCGCGTGCCGCGGCGATGAACATCGTGCCATCAGAGACCGGCGCTGCTCGCGCCATTGGCTTGGTGATCCCGCAACTGAAAGGCAAGTTCAGCGGCATGGCCTTCCGCGTGCCCGTCTCCGCCGTATCGGTCATTGATTTTACCGCGCTCCTGTCGCGCACCGTCACCGTCGCCGACATCAACTCCAGCATGAAGGGGTATGCCGAAGGGTCGATGAAGGGCATTCTTGGTTATACGGAGGAACCGTTGGTCTCAAGCGACCTAAAAGGCGACTCGCGCTCGTCCATCTTCAGCGCGCTGGACACCCTCGTGATCGGCGACAACCTGGTCAAGGTGGTCGCCTGGTATGACAATGAATGGGGGTATGCGGTGCGTGTCGCCGATTTGGCGCGCTATGTCGGTGAGAAGCGCACGAGGTGAGCCCACGAACCGAGGATCGACGAACGTGCGCACAGCGTGCCGCTCTGGGAGAATCGTATGAAGAAGAAAACCGTCCGTGATATTCAAGTTCAAGAAAAACGTGTCCTGGTCCGCGTCGATTTCAACGTCCCGCTTGAGCATGGCATTGTTGGCGATGAGAACCGCATTCGCGCGGCGCTACCAACGATCCAGTATCTCATCGAGCACCAAGCCATGACTATTCTGTGTTCGCACTTGGGACGCCCCAAGGGCAAACCCAACCCCGCGTATAGCCTCGCTCCAGTCGCGAGCTGTCTCAGTCGGCTCCTCCAGCGGCCCGTGTCCATGGCACCCGACTGTCGAGGCCCCGCGGTCGATGCGTTAGTCAAGGCGATGAAGCCGACCGACATCGTGCTGTTGGAGAACCTGCGGTTCCATCCACAGGAAGAGGCCAATGATGCGGGTTTCGCGCGAGAGCTGGCCACGTTGGGAGACGTCTACATCAATGATGCCTTCGGGTCGGCGCATCGCGCGCATGCCTCAACCGTCGGCGTCGCCGCCTTCCTTCCCGCGGTCGCGGGGCTATTAATGGCACGGGAACTCACGTTCCTGGGCCGTCTCCTGACCGCGCCCGCGCGACCGTTTGTGGCCATCCTCGGTGGCGCAAAAGTGTCGGAGAAGATCGGGGTGATCAACAACCTGCTGGGGAAAGTCGATCACCTCCTGATTGGCGGAGGCATGGCGAACACCTTCTTGAAGGCCCAGGGCCAGGAGGTCGGGCAGTCGCTCGTTGAGGACGATGCGCTTGAGGTTGCGCGCACGTTGCTCCAGCGTGGCGCGGGGAAGCTCGTGCCACTGCTGTGAACACGATGAGCGTGTATAAGTGTAAGGAGATTAGCGATTTGGAGGCCTCTGATGATAGCGATGAGTGAAGAAGCGATCCCTTTGGATGCGTATGCGCAAGAAACGCTGAACCGA
>JABFSC010000686.1 GCA_013140885.1 Deltaproteobacteria bacterium
ACCCTTGCATGGCGAGGTTATCGACATAATCATCCCGGCTGCCACGCCCAATCTCAATGTGGTGGCGATACCCCGCCGCGCGAAACCCACCGTACAACGGAAAAGGGAAATTGAGCGGCAGGTCCAGGTTAATGACTTTGCCCGTGCGGACCAGACTGGCGGCACGTTTGACATGGTCCGCCGTGATAAGGTTCATCGTGCCCAGTTGATCGTCGCGCCCGAAGACCTCCCAGGCGTGACGTTCTCCAGTCTGGCCCACCAGCGGCAGGGCGGAAAATTGTGGAATGACTGGCATTGTGAGGTGCTCCTTCCTGTTGAATTTTTTCCGAGTCGGGATAGCTTTTGGTTGTCAACTTTTCGTCTTTCGAGGAGAAAAAGTCCAGAGGGACTTTGTTGTAGCCGCTGACCAGGGTAAAACAGGCCGCACGGAAACGCCCTATGAGTGATACCCAGCAAACGCCGACGCAGCTCCTGGCCGAAATCGCCACACTTCGTGCACAAGTGGCCCAGCTCCAGGCGAATACGAGCGAGTTGCGCTATCGCAAGCTGTTCGACAACGCCAACGACATCATCGCCATCTTTACGCGCGACGGTGTCATTACCCAGGCCAATCGTTCGGCGGAAGTCCACTTAGGCTGGACACAAGCCGAGCTGGTTGGGCAGCACTATCGCTCCTTCGCCACGCCAGAAACCGTCGCCCTAGTGGAAGAACGTACCCGTCTCTTCGCTGCTGGCAAAAAGGCGACAACGAACCTCGAAGTCGAAATAGTGCGGAAAGATGGGAGCCATGCCACGTTTGAAGGGCGCACGCGCCCGGTCCGGAACCGCAAGGGGGCACTGATTGGCTTCCAAGCGATTTTTCGTGACATCACTGAACGCAAACGAACCGAGGAACAACTCCGTCGTGCCATCGCCGAGGCGGATGCGGCCAATCGCGCGAAGAATGAGTTTCTCGCCACCATGTCTCACGAGTTTCGCACTCCCCTGAATGTTGTCCTCGGCTATACCGATATGCTCTTCGCCGAAACGTTTGGTCCACTGATGGAGCCGCAAATGGGAGCGTTGCGCCACATCCGACAAAGTACGACCGCGCTCATTGATCTCATCAATAACGTGCTCGATCTGAACCGCTTGGACGCTGGGCGACTGACCCTGGAGTGGCGGTCCGTGCGTATGGACACGATCTTCACCGAGATCGAGCAAGAGACGAAAGGGCTGCGCGACTTGTCCGGCCTGACCTTCCACTGGCGGATCGAACCGAACCTACCGCTTTTACGCACCGACGCCGGAAAACTCAAAGTGATCCTGAAAAATTTACTGGGAAACGCGATCAAGTTCACCGAGGCTGGCGACGTCACGCTTTCCGCCGTGGAAGAACGGAACGGGATTGTTGTCGCGGTCACCGATACGGGAATTGGTATTCCTCCTCCGCAACAATCCCAGATCTTCGAAGCGTTTCGCCAAGGTGACTACGCTAATGTCCATGGTTTGAGAGGCGTCGGTTTAGGGCTCCATATCGTCAAGCGTCTCCTTGATCTCCTGGGCGGGACGATCACCGTGGAGAGTGAGGTTGGGCGGGGCTCGACCTTTCGCGTGTGGCTGCCGGTCGAGCCCCGCTGAACCTCTGAACAGCGGGGGAAAACTCACTTGCCGTGCAGCATCAGTGCCATGACGCTGAAAAACCGTGTCTCGCTGAGCAATTCGTTGTAGACGACTTTGTGCGTCTGAAAGATCGAGGCGCGATCGCTCTCGTAGTCGATGGACAGTTGCGCGGAAATCTGCGGCAACCACACGTCATTCTTCCAGGGATTGAACTCCGGGTGAAAATAGACTTGCAAGAATGTCCGACGATGCTTCCCGGCACGGTCGTACGCGAAGGTGTACAAATTCGAGTACGTCTGGGCGTCGAGATAGAGGAGGCGGCGACTGTAGAGGGGGTGCGACTCTGGCGAGATCGCCTCCAGGACAATCGCTTTGCGCAATTCCCACGGGTCGAGAGGGTACCAATTACCTTTTCCACCTAACGTCGGATCGGCTGAGCGAATCGGCCCAGGGGCGAGCACGGTTTGCTCCCCCACGTATTTCCACTGATACGTGTGGACGTAGCCATTGAACCCCGAGGTATCCTCGGACAGCAGTTGGCCATTGCCCGGCGCTTCATACGGGTTATAGACAACTTTCCGGGTCCGCCGCGTCCTGGGGTCATACACCCATTGGTCGTCCAGCCGGGTATCATCGTTGTAATTCAAGCTCATGATTTGCCGCCCTTCGGCATCCGAAGGAGCAACGATGCGCATATAGCGCTTGAAGTACACGCCTCCCTGTTCCCATTTGGGGAATGGACTCGCAGGGTCTGGTCGGTGCGGGCCATACATGATGGCGATGTAAAAACGTTCGGATCGTTCGACCGCCCCGCTGCTGGTGCGATGTTCATTGGTCGGCCAATACTGCACGCTGTCGCCGCGGTCGCGATACTTGTAGTTCCACGCCGCCTTGAGGCCCGCTTGGGGGTCCTGGGGATCAATCAGCGGAAACGGCAGGCCCGCTTGGTAATTTTGCAGTTGCCGCTCACCAAGCGCGACCTGCTCGTAGCCTCTCAGCGTCGCGTCGACATACGCCTGCCGCAACGGCGTGTCGGTGGTGTCCTGCACGGTGAAGGAAAACTCGCCCGCCGCGAGATGGTCGAGCAACTCTGGCGGCAACATCCCGGCGGCGACGTGGGCATTGGTTTTATCGATCTTGAGTCCGGGGGTAATCCCATGCGCACGAGGCATCCCCCGCCGATATGGGGAAAAGAACGCCTCGATCTTCGCGGCGGCACCCTCTTGCTCCGCCCAGCCCCAGAGCGGGGCCGAGCATAGCACGGCGAAAGACCACGCCATGACTGTTCGACATCGCATACGCATCCCTTCTTTCTCCGTGTGAATTGATCGTCTTCCGTTCCGCGCGTTATTGCGGGCGGAAGTACGGAATCACATATTTGCCGAAGAGCCGGATCGAATCCATGATGTTCTGGTGCGGAATGCTGCCGCATTGCATGAAGCACAGGACTTGATCGATGCCCGCGGCCTCATACTTTTTCAGCACGCGGATGCAGGTGTCCGGGTTGCCCATGCAGAACGTGCCCCCCTCGATGTAATCCTCGACCGACTTGCCGGTCCGCTCGCCACCGATGGCATTGATGGCGAATTTGTAGGAGTCGGGCACCTTCACTCCTTGTTCTTGCCACGGACGATAGAGCTGCAACGATTTATTGAGAAACCACATCCCACCGGGACCACCGATCTCCTTGGCTTGCTTGTCGGTCTCGGCGCAATGGATCACTCCGAGCGCGGCGACCTGATTGTTGACAAACGCGCCGACCGGTTCCGCTTGACGAATCCCTTCACGGTACATTTCCACACGGCGTGTCAGCTCTTCGGGGATTCCGATATTGAAGCACAACGCCCCAAGCCCTTTTTTGCCAGCGGCGGTAAAACTATCCGGTTGCGCGCAGGCCACCCACATCGGGGGATGCGGTTTCTGCACGGGTTTGGGGATGATTGAGCGTGGCGGCACCTTGAAGAAACGGCCTTCATGCGAGAAGGGGTCTTCCATCCACATGCGCGGGATCATGCCCACGGCTTCTTCCCACATCGCTTTGGTGTCTTCGGGGTTGATGCCGAATCCGCCCATTTCAATCAGCGTGGTGGATCGACCCGTGCCCAGCTCCGCGCGGCCATCGCTGAGAATGTCGAGCACGGCGGCGCGTTCGGCCACGCGAATCGGGTGATTGTACTGAGGCGGCAGGAGCGCCACGGCATGGCCGATACGGATTTTGCTTGTCCGCTGCGAAATCGCGCCGTACAGCACTTCCGGCGCTGGGCAGTATGAAAATTCCGTCAAGAAGTGATGCTCCACGGTCCAGAAATGCTCAAAGCCCATTTCTTCGGCGAGCACCACTTGCGCCATGACCTGCTTATAGGTGTCTTGCACGATTCCTGGATAGTGCGGTTCAGGAATCTGGATTTCGTACAT
>JABFSC010000490.1 GCA_013140885.1 Deltaproteobacteria bacterium
GTCTGGGATTCTGCGCGAGGTCTTCTCCAATCAGATGGACCGACGCGCCATGCTTGAGTGGCACGTAGAGATCGAGGATCGATAAGTCGAAATGAAAGGGGGCATGACTAGAAAAACGATCTTCCGCTGTCGGCAGGAACGTCTCGGAACACCAATCGACAAAGGCACATGCGTTTTCTTGGGTGAGCATCACCCCTTTAGGTTTCCCAGTTGAACCCGAAGTATAGAGGATATAGGCGAGATCGTCCTCGGTCCGCGCACTCGCGTCGGTCTGCAATGGCACATGACTCAGGATCGTCCGCCACTGCGTGCACGGTGACGACGCCTCACCCTCTTCCCCGGTGACAGGAACTGACACTACGGTGCCGGGGAACGAATCTTGCGCAACCGCCATGAGCGATGTCACCACGCGACTGTCAACAAAGAGGGCTTGAGCTTGACAGTCACGGAGAATTGTATAGTTGCGCTCGACCGGCGCGGTCCAATCGGCGGGCACGTAGGCGGCGCGCGCTTTCATAATGCCGAGCAGAATAGCCACGGCATCGACGCTTTTGGGAAGAATCAAGCCAATCCGTGCGCCGGGCTGGATGCCGTTGGCCGCCAAAAAGCCAGCGACACGGTTCGCGCGGTCATGCAGTTCACGATACGTGAGCGACCGTCCATCGGGTCCAACCACGGCGATGTGGTCGGGAAATTGTTGGACGCTGTGTTCAAAGTACGATGCGAGATGTCTCTGCGTCTTACATGTTTTCATAAGCTTCCCCCAATAATTAACTGTTTGTGATGAGGTCTAGAGTCTGGCGGCGACGAAGTGCACAACGCGATCAATCGTGCCAAAGTTGGTATCGCCAGCATCGAGAGGGCCGACTTCGATGTTGAACCGACTCTCGACAAACGTGATCACCTGGAGTAGGCCGAGTGAGTCCAAAATCCCACTTTCTCGCAACGACATGTGATCTTGGAGATTGCCTTCCGTCTCTCCGGGGAGGAATTCATCGAGAATAAACTGCCGAATTTGGGTTCTGATAACGTCCATGGTTTGTCTTTCTCCTTTTGGATCGGATTATAAGCCTTGTGGCGTGTTGTTGTTCTTGGTGTGTATCGTTCCGCGTGGCGGGCGCGGACTCGTCGGATATATTGCCCTTGGGTCTCTATTGTTGGAGACCTTTCCTCTCGAAGGCTTCGAGGTCATTGGGAACACCCGGGGGAAGCGGTCCCAGCTGTGTGTCTCCCCAACGGAAGACTGCCGCGCTTGCTTGGGCCTGGCCACCAAAGATGTAAAGCAGCACAAGGTCGCCACGGCGTATTTTCTTGAGTGCGGCGGCATGGTGCAAACCGATCATGATGCTGGCGGGGCCGAGGTTGCCGTACCACGGATAGATATTCAGTGTCCGCTCGGATGGAACGCCGAGAATTTTCGCCGAATAGTCCGCGAGCCATGCGGTTTGTGTTCCGAAAGCGAAATGCTTGATTTCCGCGAGATCGACGTTGGCAGCCTTCAGGGCTCCCTCAGCGCAACGACGGAGATAGGGGCCAACCGAGGAACGGATGGCTTGCATCGTGGTCCGGGTGACCCCCAGACGGATTTTGCGGCCCCCGACCGTGGTTTCTGTCTCGTCTGGAGCGGTATCGAAAAACCAACCTCCACAGGTGTTGCCTGTATGAACGCTCTTCGCTCCCAAGAGTCCAGCGCCGGCAGCGACCGGACTCAGGATAAACGCACTCGCCCCATCGCCGGTCAGGAGCGCGGAGGGATCCTTTTCCTCAATGGCCCGCGAGAAGTGTGTCGAGGACACCACGATCGCGTTGCGCGCCTGCCCCGATTGGACGAAGGCGCAGCCGGTCAAGAATGCGGCTAGGCCACCTGCACAGGTCGCGTCCACGTTCAGCGCCCCGCCTTCGTATTCCAGCTCTTTTGCGATGTAGGCGGCATCACCACTGCCAACTCGATCGGGAAACATGGAATTGGAGATCAGGAGATCGACTTCCGAGAGCGGTAAATGAGCGACCTCCAAGACTTCCCGCACCGCGCGAACCGCCATTGCGGTTGTGGATTGCCCCGGGCGAAGGAGTCGCCGCTCAATGGCTCCATGAAATGGGTCGCCAAAGTAAGGGGCCATTGTCGCGTCAAAGAGTAAGCTGTCGGTCAGCTTTCCTGGTTCGACGACCTCATGTCCCTGAGTCTTGGCTCTTACCTTTTTTTGCTGCCAACGTTGTTCGGCGGCAACGATTTCTGGATACCTCTGGCGCCAATAGTCATTCGTCCGGACATCATCTGGGAACGTTGCCGCCAAAGCATGAATACCTGCTGTTACCATACGCTACCCCCTTTGAAAGATCCTGCCAAATGAGGAAGGAAAGCGAGACGACGGTGAGGTTCTAGGAGAAGAAGTGGTAGGGTGGAAGTCGTTGTCTCGCGGTGAGTATGTAAATATGGCAATGCACTGTTCACCTATAGCGGGAAACGGTTCAAAGCGCTGTTCAAGCTGTACAACTTTTATGGAACTGTTCAGGTAAACGAAATAGGAGCCCCATGGAGCAAGGAAACGTATTTTTCTTTGGCCCTTTCCGTTTAGATACGCAAAAGAAACAGTTGTATCGCGAAGACCATGAGCTAGCGCTACGTCCGATGGCGGTGGCCGTCCTCCACATGTTGATCGAGCGTGGTGGTGAGCTCGTGACCAAGACGGAATTGCTGAAGCACGTATGGGCGGGAATGTATGTGACAAATACCGTCCTGCGGGTGTGTATTAGTGAAATTCGTCGTGCGTTAGCCGACAACGCCGCCACGCCTCGGTACATTCAGACGGTAGGACGTGAAGGGTACCGATTTGTCAATCAGACGAAGGAAGAGGAACTGGTTTCGGTTCCTGAAGAAGAAGAGACAAGGGGCGAGTTCATCGTTGGACGCGAGTGCGAAGTGCAGCAGCTCCAGCGCCGGTTGACCAGCGCGGAGCGAGGGACCCGGCAGATTGTGTTCGTCACTGGCGAGCCCGGAATCGGGAAAACGACCCTCGTGGAACAGTTTCTTGCGCAAATCCCGACACGACGCGGCAACAAGATCGGACGTGGCCAGTGCCTGGAACAGTACGGAGAAGGTGAGGCGTATTTGCCTGTTTTGGAGGCGTTCGCGCGACTGTGCCGAGAGTCGGGAGGTTCCCATGTGGTGACAATTCTGAATCGCTACGCACCGACGTGGCTGCTCCAAATGCCTTCCGTTGTTCCCCAGGCGGAATTCGCGGCCTTGCAGCAACGGGTGCAGGGCACGACGCACCAGCGGATGTTACGTGAGATGGCTGAGGCGATAGAAGCGCTGACGGCGACCACGCCGCTGGTGTTGCTCCTCGAAGATATCCACTGGAGCGATTATTCAACGTTAGAACTAATCTCTTACCTTGCCGCGCAAAAGGAACGGGCGCGGCTCATGGTGATCGGGACCTATCGACCCGCCGCCGTTATCGGCGGCCACCCACTAAAAGGGATCAAAGAAGAGCTGCAGGCGCGCGGACGCTGCCACGAACTCGCCGTTCCTTTACTGACCGAGAGAGAGGTAGAGACTTTTGTCTCTCATTGCTTTTCCCAGAACCCAAGCGCAGTCAAGTTGGCGAGCGTGATTCATCGACGCACGGAGGGGAACGCCCTCTTTATGGTCAACGTGGTAAATGCCGTGGCGAGCCAGAAGATGGCACACACCAACGGACACCAGGAACCGTGGGACAGTATTGTCGATTTCGACGTGCCAGTGAATCTCCGCCAGATCATTGAACAACAGCTAGAAAAATTCACCATCGAGGAACGGCACTTGTTGGAGGCGGCGAGTGTGGCTGGGACAGAGTTCACCGCTGCTGCTGTCGCCGTAGGTGTAGGCCGAGAGGCACTGCGGGTCGAAGAGATATGTGCCGAGTTCGTCCGGCGACAACTCTTCATTCAGGAGCGGGAAACGGCTGACTGGCCCGACGGAACAGTCTCGGCACGATATGGTTTTATTCATACCCTCTACCATGA
>JABFSC010000208.1 GCA_013140885.1 Deltaproteobacteria bacterium
GGCTGACACACGAGTTCTTTGGTGCAGGGTGGCTGGATCGTCCTCGTGCCGAAGCGGCCATGATGTGGGAGCCCGCGATTGAATGTCACGTGGAAGCGGGCAATCTCATGGTCAAAGCCGACCTGCCGGGGATCGACCCCAAGGATGTCAATGTCTCCCTGCTGGGCACCCAGTTGACGATTGCAGGGGAGCGCAAGATGGACAAGGCCGAGGAAGAGAAAGGGTACTTGTATCGCGAGCTGCCCTACGGCAAGTTCGCGCGGGTGTTGACCTTGCCCGAAGGCATTGATGCCGACAAGGTGAAGACGGCCTACAAGAATGGGGTGCTGGAGATTTGCATGCCGATGCCCCCGCAAATGGTGAGCAAGAAGATTCCCATTGAAGTGCAGGCGTGAAGGAGCGGTATGCGTTTTCACAATCGCGAACATGCCGCGCGGCTGCTCGCGGAGAAACTGGCGGTCCACCGAGGACAGCATCCCCTAGTGCTGGGCATTCCGCGTGGGGCCGTGCCGATGGCGCGGGTGATCGCTGACGCCTTGGCGGGTGATCTTGATGTCGTGCTCGTGCATAAACTGGGCGCGCCCAATAATCCCGAATTGGCGATTGGCTCAGTCGATGAATCCGGACATGTGTTTCTGCACGAGTACGCCGGGGAGTTGGGCGTCGATGAGCAGTACCTCAAGCGGGAAACAGAGGCGCAACTGGAGATGCTGCACCACCGGCGCGCGCAATATACCCCGGTGCGCCCGCCGCTTGATCCCACGGGCCGGATCGTGATCGTAGTGGATGATGGCATCGCGACGGGCGCGAGCATGATCGCCGCGCTCCGCGCCGTGCGCGCCAAACGCCCCGCGAAACTCATCGCCACGGTGGCGGTGGCTCCACCAGAAACCGCGGCGCGCATGCGCAGGGAGGCGGATGAACTGGTGTGCCTCGACACTCCTCAGAATTTCATCGCGGTGGGGCAATTCTTTGAGGACTTCGCGCAGGTGTCGGATGAACAGGCGATTGCCATCCTGCGGCGGAGTGGGGCGAAAGCGGCGTCAGAATAAGCGGTTTTCTCAACTCAACTTGAGATGCGTCACAAACCATTGCGACGCCAACCGCGCGACTTCCTCCAGCGTGCCAGGCTCCTCAAAGAGATGCGTCGCCCCAGGCACGATCACGAACTGTTTCTCTCCCTGCAGCCGCGCGTAGGCTTGCCGGTTGAGGTCAATGACGACATGATCTTCACCTCCAACGATCAGAAGGGTAGGGGCGGAGACCTGGGCGAGAGCGGCGCCCGCGAGGTCTGGACGGCCTCCGCGCGAGACCACGGCGGTGATTGCGGAGTCCAATGTTGCCGCCGCTTGCAACGCCGCGGCGGCACCGGTGCTCGCGCCGAAATAGCCAATGGCCAGAGGGTTGGTGTGTGGCTGTTGTTGGAGCCAGTGGGTCGCGGCGATGAGTCGTCGCGTCAACAGGGCGATGTCAAAACGGGTCTCGTAGTCCGTATCTTCCGCGCGCGTGAGCAGATCGAACAGCAGCGTGCCGAGCCCGGCGGACTGCAACGCGCGCGCGACAAACACGTTGCGTGGACTGTGGCGGCTGCTGCCACTGCCATGCGCGAAGACCACCACGCCTGACGCTCCCGGAGGAAGGGTGAGTTCCCCTTCGAGCGTCACGTGGTCGGCTGGAATATGCACGAGCTGGTCAGGTGCGCGTGTGGCCATTGGTGCCACGCCCTTTCCCTATTGCGACGAGGTGGGCGAGTCTTGGTGTTCCATCATGGAACAGCAGCCCGGTTTGTCTTGGTGCTCCTTGTCGTGGTGTCCGCGCTGACGGTGTCCTTTGTGGTGACGTCCGTGCTGGCGGTGTTCGTGCATTTGGGCGTGCATACGTTGCCGCTGCTCGATCAACGTGTTCAATAATTCATCCGAAAGTTGCTGATGTTTTTGCAGCGCCGACACGAGCACCTGCGTGTCCGTGATGCTCGCCATCGTCTGCGCATGCGCGCGCAAGGTCGTCATCTTCCGCTCTAACTCGGCGTCCATCTCCTTGTGCAGCGCTTCCATTTTCTCGTGTCTCTCCTGCATGTGCCCTTTCTCGCGATGCGGGGATGCTGTGTCCGGTGTCTCCGCTTGCTCCGTCTCTTGGGCCGGGGGGGCTGGTTGCTGGGCGGTTTCCTGGGCACCGAGTGACAATGGCAGGATGAGAACGAAGCTCCCTATCAGTAGCCCTCGACGTAAACTTGTAATGAATCTGGTATCTCGTCGCATGATGAATCTCCTATACATGGTTTCCCCTCTCGTGGATGAGCAGTACGCCGTTGCCGCGCCGGGGGCAAGCGCCGCAGTACCACAAAAAAGCTCCCGCCATTTGCCATACGCCACACAGCAAACCGCTTGCCGTTCTCGTGCTCCACCAGAAGCCACGTATCTTTAAGCGAATCTCTCGTGCTACACGCGAAGCGGTTCTCGTTCGTGCGATTTTTTTCTTATCCGTGAGAACGGCGGGGCTCTCCGTGATGATGTTGGCCACCACAATGAAGGGATTGCGATGGTTTCGGGAATCGAGTACCCGTGCTCATAAAGAAGGAGCAGCCTGTGAAGGATAAAGCGATCTTCATCCGAAGCATTGAACGGACGAGCGACTTACCGGTGCTCCTGCTGCTGACAACAGAGGAGAAAACATCACCATGAGCGCGACACCGGACCCGAAGACCGCTTCCGCGCGCACCGATGCGCTTCGGCAACGGGCCGAGGAGCGGTTACGACTCACCGACAACGACGTGCCGCGCATGTCCAGCACGGAAGTGCGGCGACTCGTGCACGAGTTGCAAGTCACGCAAATCGAACTGCACATGCAAAACGAGGAACTCCAGCGCGCGCAAGCGGAACTGACGGCGGCGCGCGATCGCTATAGCGACCTCTATGATTTCGCCCCGGTCGGCTATCTGACCCTCACCCCCGCGGGTGTCATCGTGGAAGCCAATCTCACGGCGGCCAGCTTGCTGGGAACGGAACGCGCACGTCTGATCGGTTCCCTGTTGTCCAGGTTTCTGGAAATGGATGCGCGCGATACGCTCTACCTCCACCTCCGTCGCGGGATGGTAAAAAAGGGAGTGCGGCGGTGCGACCTCGCGGTTCGCGACACAACCGGGACCCCGCGCTGGCTCCAGATGGAAAGCACCGTGGTGCGCGATGCGAGTGGCATCACCACGCAATACCATGCGGCGATCAGCGACATCACCGCGCGCAAAGAGGCGGAACAGGTACAGCGACAATTGACACACCAACTCCTGGCCGTACAAGAACACGAGCGGCGTCACCTGGCCCGCGAACTGCACGACGAGGTGATGCAAACCCTCACCGCGCTCCAGATGAACCTGGATCGTGTGGCCCATGACGCGCCGATGGTCCCCGAACCCTTGCGGACGAGCATGGCCCTGGTGGATGACCTGGTGGACCAGATACGCACGCTGTCGTTGGAGTTGCGGCCGACGATGCTTGACGAACTCGGTCTCTCCGCCGCCTTGGAATGGTATTGCCGCCAACAGGTGCCACGGCTCGGTCTGCGAGCGCACTATACCCACGCGTTCGCGCCGCCGCGACCGAGCTCCGTGGTCGAAACGGCGTGCTTCCGCGTCGTCCAAGAAGCGATCACCAACGTCGCCAAGCATGCCCACACCGACGAGGTGTGGGTTGATCTTCAGCGCGAGGACACGACCCTCCATCTCATTGTTCGGGACCACGGCAAGGGCTTTGCTGTCGAAGCGACTTGCCAGCGCGCCGGACAACAGGTGGGCATCGGCCTGCGGGGGATGGAGGAACGGATGCGACTGGTTGGGGGGCGCCTCGATATCCGCTCGACGCCTGGACACGGGACGGAGATTCACGTGTGGGTACCGCTCACGCCAATGGGGGAGGTTCGACATGCCAGCGATCCGGGTACTACTCGTTGATGATCACGCGGTCGTGCGCACGGGCATTCGCATGATGTTGGAATTGATGCCGGATGTCCACG
>JABFSC010000169.1 GCA_013140885.1 Deltaproteobacteria bacterium
GGTGGCGTCAGTGTGTGGGAGGGAACACTCGTGTCACAGGCGGCGAGGCCACACGCCAGATGCGTATAGACCATTGGGGCCGATTGCGGGCCATTGAACTGAATAATGGCGTGCGGGGTTGCCTGCGTATCCTCTAACCAGGTCGAGATCGTCGCGCGATCCCGCCGCTGAACAGCGGTGCGGCAGGCCACAAACCAGCCGCCGCGCGCGAGGGTGCGCCACAACGCGCGCTTATCCGATTCACGGGCGGCTTTGCTCCACGCGGTAAGGATATCCTCAAACGTTTCCATCGGCCCCCAGGATCTCAAACTCAAGCTCATACGGTCCTTGGAACTCTGTCCGTGAACCAATGGAACACCACGCCTCCCATTTGCCCGGATCACGAGTCGGTTCAAGGGTCAACTCGTGGCGGTATCGTATCTGCTGACTCGTGGGATCCACTAAAGAGAAAACGAGCACGGCACCAGCCAATCGTTCCGCATTCGTCTCGAAGGCGACTTGGACATCGCCTTCTTCCTCCGCTTCGATACTCCACAAGAGCGTGCCATCCTCACTTTCTCCGCGCCACACCTGACGCTCTTCACGTTCGTCCGCGCTTTGCGCGGCCAGACGGTCAGGTGCCACTGAGAGCACCGAGACGCGACGAAGAGGTTTGAGGCGCAGGGTGAGGCGATAGTCTCCCGGCGACAACTGGGGCACGAACGCCTGGCCTCGGGCATTGAGACGTGTCAAGACGTGAATCCCAGCACTTTTATCTTCAGACGCGATTTGTATCGGCAGGCGGTCCCATGCCACACGCCGATGCCCAAAAGCAAGACACGAGAGCTGGACACAAAAGGTGAGCGCGTCCGCGTTCCAGCGGGGATCGACGCTAATGGCCACATAGCGTCCTTCCGCGTACGCACCCTGGTGATGGGAAAGACGCATTTGGGGAAACAGATGCGCGGCTTCTTCGATGGCGGTTTGTCCGGGAGAAGGTTCAGTATTGTTCGGCATCGGTAGGCTCCTCGTCTAACGTACTTGTCAGTTCCTCACTGACTGTGCCCCATGCTCCGTCGGGTGCTGTGTGTTGTAATTCCTCCAAGGATGCACCGCTATGAAACGTGCGCACCCAGACCACGCTTGAATTTTGCGGCAGGCCACTGACCTCCGAGGCGTGCGGCACGGTGCGCGCCAACGGACACCACGGCTCCAACGGGATCGAGCCCGCGCAGTGTGGGCAGACTTCGAGCCGCCGACGACCGCGCTCCAACTTCCGTGCCCGTTGCAGCAACGTATCCGTGTCTTTCCACAGCATTCGCAGTTGCGTTCTGGAAAACAGCGGTTGCGCACAGTGGTGACATTGCGCTCGGACAACGACGTTTTCTTCACGGAGATCGAACAGGTTCTTACAGACCGGGCAACGACAGCGATGCGTCTGTTCATACATCGCCGGATCGACAGCGACGAGAATCAAGCGATCCGCCAGCTCTTTCTGTCCCCGTGTGGGATCGAACGCCGCGTGGCAGTGCGGACAGCGCTCTCCCTCGTAGGTGCCGCCACAGTCGGCGGTCGCGCACACTTTGTATTCCACTGGGGCAAGGCGCAGTCGCATTACGTGAGCCCCTCCTGCGCCAGCAAGGGGAAATAACAGCCTTGGACGAAAGCCCCGGTTTTCAGACTCGCTTGCGGTCCTTTCACCGCCGAGGCGACATAGTCCCACAGCGTGACAGTGGCGTCTTTTTTGCCTGTTTCCTCATCCATATCGGTCTTTTGCACCACCTGCGCTGGATTCCAACTGTCCAAGCGATGCCGCTCCACACAATGTGTAGTGCCGCAAGTACACGCCCACAGCGCGAGACCCAGGGGTCCTGGGATGAGGGCCTCTTTTCCCACCTTGATCCGGCCTTGTTGGCTGAGTTCGCCGACCAAGGTCTTGATGATGACATCCTCGTCTCGCGCCAGCAGCAACACCACCACGCCAGGGGGCAAAGCCAAGGACTCATCCGCGGAAAGTTGCAGGTCACCGCCGTGGTCCAGTATGGTCCACACGGCTTTCGCTCCAGGAGGGATCAGCGTTTCGTAGTCTCCGGTTTCGGTCACGACCTCCGCCCCTTCAGCGGTACATTCCAGCGTCAGGGTCTCGTTTGCCGGGACAGACAATTGATGCTCCGGCTGGACAAGCCGACTGGCCAGCATCCAGGCATCGGACCATACCGCCGTGTCCTCAGTGAACCCTTCGGTCAGGGGACGACTGCGGTCCTGGGGAAAGCCAACCACATGCTCAGCCAGCCAGCGGTTGGCCTGCGCGACCGCCGGTTCGAGGGCGCGCACGAGGCCACGCATGGCACCAGGCCAACGCTGTTCCCACCCGCCAGTACCAAGCTGTACCTCACGCCATTTGCCACAGCCATACGCAATCGCGAATTCCATAACGCGCTCTTGCCGGGCACGCTCATTCGGGACCATCTGTCGAAGGAGGTCTTGTAACGCTTGCCGGATTGACAGGGGAGGAGGACCAGCGGACCGCGGTCCTAACCAACTGAGCACGACGGTGATCCGTAACGCTTCTTCCGCAGCGGCGGGCACTTGTTCACGTGCATGTTGCACTAAGCGGGTGAGATGCGCCGGGTTGCCGAGGTCAAAGGCACGACCCTCCCGACTGTCGAGCATTGCCTCCACAACGTTTTGCACGAGAACCACTTCAGCTTCTGTCATGCCACACCTACCAGTGTGCATGTTTGCCGCGTGGCTAGAGGTTGTCAACGACCACGCTGCGGTTCTCTTCGCCCTGGCTCCACACGCCAACTGCGGTCACTACACGGGAAATAGCAAGCGGTTATCAGTTGTCAGTTCTGGTGAAAAGGAATCGAGATGCAACGGACGAAGACTTCTCTCTTATCGGACAGACGGAGGCGTCATTGGCGATACGGGTTCATCGGCTCTCTGCTGACCACCCTCGTCGTGAACACGGGAGATGCCACGAATAGCTGGGCGGCCGCTGACCGACCACCAAGTGCGAAGACAAGCACCATCTTCAGTGGACTCCAGTTACACAATGGGCTGCTGACCGCCCACGTCAGGGCGACTCCGCTTCCTGAAGTGCTGAGCGAAGTGAGCCGCCTGAGCGGGGCAAAAGTCGTATGGCTTGGCCAACCTGACCCTCGTCAGGTGTCGGTCACGTTCACAGCGCTCCCTGTCGCTGAAGCAATCCCGCGCGTGCTGGGGGGACACAATTTCTTGCTGATCTATGCCTCGACCGCTGACAAGGCGCGTCTGAAGGAAATCTGGATAGCGACACGACCTACCCCTACTCAAACCCTGACCTTTGAGGCCGCCCCACTCAATGAGGAGATCACCGACAATGGGGAGGAGATGGAGTTCTCACAAGAGCCCGCGCCCATGTCTCAAGAAGATACCGCCAGCGAAGTCGAAGCCGAGATCGCGGACATGCTGGAATCGCAACTGGATACCGCGTCATACGGAAATGATCCCAGCAGTCGCGTTCAGGCCATAGGCGTGCTTGGCGGGCTGATTGAGCAGGATTCGCGAATCCGCCCGTTGCTCCAACAGCTTTCCACCAGCGAACGCGATCCTCAGGTGCGCACCGCCGCGACTGAGATGCTGGCGAACATAGAAGAATGACCACGCGTGCCAGGTCGTCACCACCATTGTGATGCGCTCACACGCAACAACTGCGGGCACTACACAAAGACAAAAAGGGAAAGGAGGGACTCACAAAAACACGAATGCTAAGAGAACACTGTCGGCAATGGAGCGGGACTCGTCCCACAGGATCAACAATTTCACAACTTCGATAGTAAGGGGGAAACGATTATGAATACGCGTTCAATACTATTATCTCTGATGCTTTCCGCGACTCCTGTGGTATCCGCCAGTCAAGCGCTCGCCGTCGTGCCGCCAGTGGATGGCAGAGGAGTTGGCGCCGTGGCTCGATGTTGGGCGGCAACTCCAGTAAGCCCCACTACTGCGTTGTCGGTTCTGCACTTTGATAAAATCATTTT
>JABFSC010000181.1 GCA_013140885.1 Deltaproteobacteria bacterium
TCCTGGTCCAGTGGTGCCACCAGCCTCGCGTTGTATTGCGCGCGTTCGCGTTGCAAGCGCTCGAACAACACCAGCAACCGTTGGCCAGCGGCCTCGCCCGCCGCGTACTTCTCGATGAGCGCATTGAGGCGGTCACCAAGCTGTTTGGTATGCCCGACTTTGCGCTCATACGTGAGCATCAATTCACTCACCTCGTTGAGCCGTCGGCGCGAGTCCGCCGTCCGTCGGCGAATCTCCACCGTTTCGAGTCCCACGCTCAACTGCAACGCCTCGACGGGGTTCAAGGCTTGCTGCATTTTGCGCGTGATGGCAGCCGCTGTCGCGCTGAGCGTTGCTTGTTGCGCGGCGATCTCTTGTCCCAAGGCGGCGGTAATGCTGTCGAGTTCCTGTTGCCAGCGTTGGGCGCGCGCTTGCGCGAAACTCAAGAGGGCGTCTTGCAAGGGAGCGCGTTTAAGGAGCCATTCGCGCTCGCTGGCCAACAGCTCGCCTTCCTGTTGATGCAATTCGACCTGGAGTTCCAGCCATTCAAGGCGCGCTTGCTGCGGCGTGGTGTCGGCGGGTTCACTCCGAGCCGTCACTAAGCCTTGCTCGGCCTGTGCTTGCTGTTGCACGTGCTCCGTCAGCTCACGCGGGATATTGGCCAGACGCACTTCGCCATCAACCGTTTCCTTAATAATGCCCTGAATTTCCTCGAGCGTCGTTTGCAACCGCGTCTGATATTCACCACGCACCTGTTCGTCCACGGTGGGAAACTGCCGCACGGGAGTCCGCGCGAGTTCGCGCTGTTTGGCCTCGGTGTCCCGCAGACGTTGCGGTAATTCCATCAGTTGCGTGTGGTACTGGGTGCGTTCCTGGGTTTGCTGTTCGATGGCATTGAGCGTGGACAAGGTCTGTTCCAACATCGCGCGCAGATCAGCCTGCGCATCTTGCCCAGCCCCAGGAGCACCGAGGGCATCAAGCCGAGCTTGGACAGCAGCCTTGCGCGTAGTAGCTTGGGGCACGGAATTGGGTTTTTGCGGTGGCGCGGCCTCGACGCCAGGAGTAGCGGGAGGAGGCGCGGCAATCGCAGTCGCTCCCTCATTCGCGAACAACATCAAGAACAGCCGAGACATAACAGTCACGATCACAACACGAGACGAACACATACGATTTCCCCCAATTGACGTTTTCAAATCCCACGAGGAGCGATGGCGATCTTTGTACTCAAGGGTCCGTATCATAGGGGGAAATGGGAAAATGAGGAAACAGGGAAGTGAGGAGTGGCGAATGGGGGAGAAGCGTGGTGCGCGGAGCACTCCCTACTCTTACCTTCTGCTTTCCGCCTTCTCAGGAGCTACAGAATGAAACGAGTCGCGCTCAGTATCACAAAAGCTAGTATCACCTGCCTGCTCACACTCGCGCTCCTGCTTTCGCACGCGCCGCGAAACGCCACGGCGGAAGAGGAGCAGGTCACGTTTTATCCCACCTACGGCTACAAGAGCGCTGGCGTGTGGACCATTCCCTTGCGAGTCCGTGTCCATGAAAACATCACAGGGGCCAGTAAAGCCGCTCGCCTCGCGCAGCGGGTCATCGGCCAAAATCTGAATGGCCACGCGCTCACCGCCGAGGAGCAAACGCAATTCACCAGTCGCGTGCAAAAGCTCCTGACCGAAGGGGAAAGCCGAGAGCGGGTCATGTTCACGTTTGACCACGACCCGCGTCAAGAACAATTGTGTATCCAAGGGCCACAGGGGCGCTGTCTGTCCACGAACGGCAGTGGGATTGTGGAAGGGACACTCACACTCTCCGATGAACGCGCGCGGGCATTGCTCGCGGCCCAGCAGTCCGCGCATGGCTGGTTGACGTTCCACGCTGTCTCCCCTGAACACACGGGCGTGGGACGGGTGCAGCTCATCCCGCCCACCGGCGTGTCGGTCATCTCCGACATCGACGATACGATCAAGATCACGGAAATCCCGGCAGGCAAGCGGATCGTGTTGCGCAATACGTTTCTGCACGAATATCGCGCCGCACCTGACATGGCGCGGCGGTATCGGGAGATGGGCCCCGATGTCGCCTTTCACTATGTGTCGAGCGGGCCGTGGCCGATGTACGAGTTGTTGAGCGAATTTCTCTTCAGTGAAGCGGTGGGATTTCCGCTGGGCAGCTTTCGGATGCGCGACATGCGGTTGAGTCCGCTGAGCCACAAATTCTGGGAGGATGTCGTCTCAATGCTCACCGCGGGTGCGCACGCGCCATCCTTCTCGCATAAAGTCGAACGCATCAGCGAGATCATGGAGCACTTCAAGGACCGCCACTTCATCCTCATCGGCGATTCGGGCGAGCGGGACCCGGAGGTGTACGCGGAGATTCGCAAGCAGTATCCGACACAGGTACAAGAGATTCGCATTCGCGATGTCGGCAACGGCGGCGCGCGCCTTGAAGGCATGACGGTGATTCCGGCGGAGTAGGGAAGACGAATCGGCGAAACGGGAATCGGGGAATCGGAGATAAAGAAGTGGTGCGCGGAACGCTCCCTACTGCTCCGCGACGGACCGCGAAGGTCTAATCTGTACGCCACGTCGCACGGGGAGAGGCGGAACTGGGCTCCGTCCGCATTTCAGATTCCAGTAGGCCCATGACCGCGCGTCAAAGATACCTGGCGGCGCGTGGTCGAGAACTTCCCGAAAGTCCTCTAGTCCAATGATCTCTTGTAACGCCCGCAAGTCTTCGACCGTGCCATACGTCATCATATACGCGAGAAAGTGCACCGGGTCGGCCAAGGCGTCAGCGGGCTCCTTGAACCACACAACGCGTCGCGCCACGGTCAACAAGGCGGGAGTCAATGGCAAGGGGTTCATAATGTACCCCGCGTGTCGTCGGGTCGCTTCGCGTATGGTCTCAAGACTGGCAGCTTCGTCACATCCACCCCCGCGACCGCCGCTGTGAGCCGCTGTCGCACGTCATTTGCCAGCATTGGCACGTCGTCAAAGTAACTCAGCGCCTTGAGGGTGATGAGCGGATTGAAGCTGCGGCCATAAACCACAGCCCCCGCCGCGAGGGCCGTCGCTAAATCCAGCCCGTGTCGCAACAGGGCATCAACATCAAGATAGTCTTTCACCTCGGCGCGCTGCTGAATGACCGCGACCTTGAGATACGGGAGGGAGCGCGCAAGTTCGTCGGGATTGAACGGCGCATTGGAGAAGAAATCGAAATCGACGGAGGCGCGGTGCCCCAACCGGAGGGCCAAGGCCGTCCCCCCATAGAGGGTGAACATCTTTGGCGTGCTCGCCAGTTCGGGCCAGAGTCCTCTTTGCGGAAGCGGAAGCATCGTGAGGTTGGGGATCAACGCCATTTTTCGAGAGTATCGTCCCGTACCAAGCTTGTCCATGCGAATGTTTCATGTCTCAAGCAATGCGCGCACGATATACGGAAGGAGCCGGAAATCCGCAAAATGTCCAGCATGTCGTCACTTTACGCCGTAAAGTGACAGCGAGGATGGCATCAACGTGTATCCGGTCGAAACCTTTTTACATGTGCTCGCCGAGGGGACGTTGTAGGGCACGGAGTAGACCACCATCAAGAAAAGGACACAACGTATCGGGCAGAGACTAGAAATTGTTTTCCCAAATCCGCGTGAGATCAAGAACAAACCCCGGCAATTCCGGGTCGCCGGAGATGGTGAGGGGATTCTCCAGACAGACAACCGCTTGCCCTGCTCGATAGACATGGACGCGGCGTTCGAGTGGATCGATCAACCAGCCTAACTGCGCCCCGTTG
Organism: Deltaproteobacteria bacterium; assembly: GCA_013140885.1. Taxonomy (GTDB): domain Bacteria; phylum Desulfobacterota; class Binatia; order Bin18; family Bin18; genus JABFSC01. Next base: position 3,760 of record JABFSC010000181.1, read on the forward strand.
TCGAGATACTCCTGCATTTTCTCTTGTACCGTTTTCAGGTTGTCAGACGGCGAGCGTAATTCAATGACAAAGTCAGGGCAGAGCGGAGGAAACTTCTTTTTCTGCTCGGCGGTCAACAGCGCGAGGCGGGAGCGCTTCACCCAAGCCACATCCGGGGAACGGGTCGCGCGATTGGGGAGCAGGAATCCGGTTGACGAATCAAACGGGACCCCAGTTCCTTCTTCGAGAGCCCACAACGTGAAGA
>JABFSC010000014.1 GCA_013140885.1 Deltaproteobacteria bacterium
TCCGACGACGATGAAGCATCATCCCGGAACAGGTCAGGTTGACCCAACTCTTAAACCCGAAGGCCCGGATACGATGTCATAGGAAGATCAAATTTATCGGGAATCATCCGAGTTCCAGCATTCAAGTGTCCACCTAGCAAGTGAAACGAAACTATCTGAGGCGGACGTGATCGCAAGAGCGACAGCATTGAGCTGGCGTTCTCTGTCATGTAATCGCGGTGGAGTTTTCAGGGTCGTAGAAGTTTGGGTAGATAACGCCTATCTGGTTGAAGTGCTGGTACAAGACGAGGCAGTACGATACCGAAGATTCATGAACACTAGCGGGTGTGCCGCGATGTTCGGTCCCGGCGTCGCTCCATGATGGAATGGCGCCGACACCAAACCCGCAGTTCAAACGGAAGCCGGGCGCCCAAGCGGAAGGGACAGCGGAGAAAATCACCTTCGTGTTGTTCAACCGCCAGCGCGTAGCGCGTTTCGTCAATCCGGTTGGCGCATGGCAATCGGCTTTCGTTGGACGTGCGCTCCGTGCTGCCTCCCTGCCCTTCCTTGCTATTTTTCAACCTCCACGTTACAAGAGCGAGGCCTTTGTCCCCCGCTCGGTTGAAAGGACAAGAAATACAGGATCACGTCTATGGGTTTGCAAGAAAATTTACAGGAACTCGCGCGTCGCAACGAGGAAGCCCTGCAAGGGGGCGGCCTGGATCGCATCAAAAAGCATCACGAACAGGGAAAGCTCACCGCCCGTGAGCGCGTGGAGCTGCTTCTTGATCCCGGCACCTTCGTCGAACTCGACCGCTTCAAAACCCACCGCTGCACCGACTTTGAAATGGAGAAGAAGAAAACCCCTGGTGATGGGGTCGTCACCGGCTACGGCAACGTGGACGGTCGGCAGATTTTCGTCTTTTCTCAGGATTTCACGGTCTTTGGTGGGAGCCTCTCCGGGGCATTCTCGGAAAAAATCTGCAAGGTGATGGACCTGGCAATGAAGACCGGCTGCCCAGTCGTCGGCATTAACGATTCTGGCGGCGCGCGCATTCAAGAAGGAGTCGTCAGCCTCGCGGGGTATGGGGAGATTTTCCTGCGCAATGTCCTCTCCTCTGGTGTCGTCCCGCAAATCTCGGCGATCATGGGTCCGTGCGCTGGTGGCGCGGTCTACTCGCCAGCGATGACCGACTTCATCTTCATGGTCGAGAACTCAAGCTACATGTTCATCACGGGGCCTGAAGTGATTAAGACCGTGACCCATGAAGAAGTCACGATGCAAGAACTCGGTGGCGCGGAAACCCATAACGGACGGAGCGGCGTCGCGCATTTCTCTTCCCCTAGTGAGCGCGAAAGCATTCACGCCATTCGCGAACTCCTGAGTTTCCTGCCGAGCAACAATACCGAAGACCCGCCGATTCGCCCCACGAGTGACGATCCCAATCGCCGCGACGAGCAACTCAATGCCCTCATCCCCGATAATCCCAACAAACCCTACGACATCAAGGAACTCATCAAAGGGATCGTCGATGAGCAGTATTTCTTCGAAGTGCAACAAGATTTCGCCCGCAACATTGTCGTGGGGTTCGCCCGCATCGGCGGCCGCCCGGTCGGCATTGTCGCCAACCAACCCGCCTTCCTCGCTGGCGTGCTCGACATTGATGCTTCCACGAAGGGCGGACGGTTTGTACGCTTCTGTGATTGTTTCAACATTCCGATCGTCAGCTTTGTCGATGTGCCCGGATTCCTCCCTGGGACTTCACAAGAGTATGGCGGCATCATTCGTCACGGCGCGAAGTTGCTGTACGCCTACTGTGAAGCGACGGTTCCCAAAATCTGCGTGATTACCCGCAAAGCCTACGGGGGCGCGTATGTGGTCATGTCGAGCAAAGTGTTGCGCAGCGACGTGAACCTCGCCTACCCTGGGGCGGAAATCGCGGTGATGGGACCAGACGGCGCGGTGAACATCATTTTTCGTAACGCCATCGAAAAAGCCGCTGACTCACAAGCCGAGCGCGAGCGCTTGGTCAATGAATATCGCCAGACCTTCGCCACGCCATTCAAGGCGGCGGAGCTGGGCTACATAGATGAGATCATCATGCCCGCCGACACCCGCTACCATCTGATTCGCGCGCTCTCAATGATTCAGAACAAACGGGAGAAAAACCCGCCCAAGAAGCATGGGAATATCCCGCTTTAGTCTGGGTGCTAGGTGTTGGGGGTTAGGTGTTAGGTCCCCACCCCAGCCCCTAACACCCAACACCCAGCACCTAGTCTCAAACACCCAGCACCTAGCCCCAGGTTTTTATATGTTCAAACGTGTACTCATTGCCAACCGAGGAGAGATCGCCGTTCGCGTCATTCGTGCCTGCCGCGAGCTGGGGGTCGAAACCGTCGCGGTGTACTCTGATGCCGACCGCTCCGCGCTCCATGTCCAATATGCCGACTACGCCGTGCATATTGGCCCATCGCCGTCGGCGGAGAGTTATCTCGTCATCCCCAAGATTATCGACGCCGCCAAGAAAACCGGCGCGGAAGCGATCCATCCCGGCTATGGGTTTCTCTCCGAACGTGCGCCCTTCGCGCGGGCGTGCAAGGACGCGGGTATCGTGTTCATCGGCCCGACCCCCGACGCCATCGAACGCATGGGCGATAAAGTCACTGCTCGTCAGATCATGCAACAGGCCAAAGTCCCAGTCGTTCCTGGCACCGATGTGCTTGGTAGTGAAGACGAAGTCCTCAAAGCCGCGGAACAGATCGGATTTCCCGTCATGTTCAAAGCCTCGGCGGGTGGCGGCGGTAAAGGGATGCGCCTGGTCCATAGTCGCGATGAAGTAGTGTCCGCCTTGCGCGGTGTCCGCTCGGAAGCCAAGTCCTCGTTCGGTGATGACCGTATGTACATGGAGAAATTCGTCGAGAAGCCCCGCCACGTCGAAGTGCAAGTGCTGGGCGACACCCACGGTAACATCATTCATCTGTACGAACGTGAATGTTCACTGCAACGTCGCCACCAGAAGGTGATTGAAGAATCTCCCTCAATGGCGATCACCGACGCCATTCGTGAACAGATGGGACAAGTCGCCGTCGCGGCGGCCAAAGCGGTGAATTACGTCGGAGCCGGGACCATTGAGTTCCTCGTCGATGCGCGACAGAACTTTTACTTCTTGGAGATGAACACCCGGATCCAAGTCGAACATCCAGTCACAGAACTCGTGACCGGCGTTGATCTGGTCAAAGCGCAAATCGAGATCGCGGCGGGAGAACGGCTCACGTTGCAGCAGAAAGACATTCAACAACGCGGGTGGGCGGTCGAATGTCGTATTTATGCCGAAGACCCGGCGCGTGAGTTCTTTCCATCGCCCGGCAAAATCGAGATTCTGCGCGTCCCTGGTGGCAACGGTATCCGCGATGACAGCGGCGTCTACGAAGGCTGGGACGTGCCGATTTTCTACGACCCGATGATCTCAAAGCTCTGCGCGTATGGTCGGACACGGACCGAAGCGATTCAGCGCATGTTGCGCGCGCTCCAAGAGTACACTGTGGAAGGGATCGTCACGAACATTCCGTTCCACCGCTGGGCCCTGCAACATCCGCGGTTCATGGCAGGTGATATCGACACCGGCTTTATCGAAAAAGAATTTCACGGATTGCCGGAAGAGGACGCGCTGCATCAAGAAGTGATTCTCACCGCCGCGGCGATCGCCGCCTTCCATAAGGATCAAGCCCTCGCCAGTGCCCTTCCGCAACAAGGCGCGACTCGTGGCGGCGTCTCGGCCTGGCGCGGGAATAGATGGCGGTAAAAGAGTGGGAAGTGAAGAGTGAAAAGTTCACAGTGAAGTGAAGAGTTCAAGATGAAGATAGGGTGCGGCAGAGACTCTCTTGGAATTTTCCACTCTCCACTCTCCACTCTCCACTGTTCCGAAGGAACCAACATGGCTTACATCGCAACACTTGGCGAGCACACGCATAAAATCGAAGTACAGGAACTCGAAGAAGATCACCTCTATCGTGTGGTCATCGA
>JABFSC010000625.1 GCA_013140885.1 Deltaproteobacteria bacterium
ATCGAATGCCACGCTCAATCGCTTCCAGCTTGATGCGCAGGTGACGTTCTAAAGGAAACAGATTACTTGAGCCCCCTCACCCTGTAGCCCGGATGGAGCGGAGCGGAATCCGGGTTCCGCGCGGAACACGGTGGCACGAACAACCAAGGCCCCTTTGTCCGGGTTGATTACATGTTGTTTCCGCGGCTGACGATTACCGCCAAGAATCACTTCGTGTCATTCATTGATCGACCGAAAGGACAATCGAATGCCACGCTCAATCGCTTCCAGCTTGATGCGCAGGTGACGTTCTAAAGGAAACAGATTACTTGAGCCCCCTCACCCTGTAGCCCGGATGGAGCGGAGCGGAATCCGGGTTCCGCGCGGAACCTGGATTCCGCTCCGCTTCATCCGGGCTACCCAGAACTCTCAGCCGGGAGAGGGAATCGAAGAAGCACCGTCATCGTCTCGTCGCACCTTTGTAACATGGCTGTAACATTCACTAATTAGCGTGAATTTCATGGAGGATATTGCAATGCAAAAGAGACTCTGGTCCCTCATGGCGGGAGCAAGTTTGGTCGCGAGTCTGCTCGCCCCTCAACAGGCATCCGCACAGGACGCCGTCAAAATTGATCCGGCGATTCCGGCCTATAAATCGGTGAGTGGCATTTCTGGCAACCTTAATAGTATTGGCTCGGATACCTTGAACAATCTGATGACGCTGTGGGCGGAAGGGTTCAAGAAAATGTACCCGAACGTCAACATCCAGATTGAAGGGAAGGGGTCGAGCACCGCACCGCCCGCGCTCATCGAGGGCACCGCGCAACTCGGTCCGATGTCGCGCCCGATGCGTGGGACGGAAATCGATGGCTTCGAGGCGAAGTACGGCTACAAGCCCACTCCGTTACGGACTTCCCTCGACTCCCTCGCCGTGTTCGTTCACAAAGACAATCCGGTGAAGGGACTAACGTTGGCGCAGGTCGATGGCATGTTCTCGAAAACGTTCCGTTGCAAAGGCACTGAGGTCAAAACCTGGGGCCAGGCGGGGCTTGATGGGAGTTGGGCCGGTGCCCCTCTGAGCCTGTATGGTCGGAACTCCGCGTCGGGTACCTACGGGTTCTTTAAGGAAAACGCGCTGTGTAATGGCGACTACAAAGACACCGTCAAGGAACAACCGGGCTCGGCGTCCGTCGTCCAAGGCGTGAGTGAGGATCGCAACGGTGCTGGCTACAGTGGGATTGGCTACACGACGTCCGGTGTGCGCGCCGTGCCACTCTCGAAGGACGGAGGGGGCTTCTCCTCCGCGACGTACGAGAATGTGGTGAGTGGCAAATATCCCCTCAGCCGCGCGTTGTTGGTGTACATCAACCGTGCCCCCGGCGCGGCGCTTGATCCGCTGGTGAAGGAGTTCGCCAAGTTTATCTTCAGTAAGGAAGGACAAGAGATTGTCGTGAAAGATGGGTACTATCCGTTGACGGCGGCGATCATCAAGGAAGAGTTGGCGAAGTTGGAGTAGGAAGCGCGCTGGCTTTCCTGAGCCGGAAAATAAAGGAAGAGTCACCTGATCCCCCCCCTCACCCTGGCCCTCTCCCATCCGGGAGAGGGGACTGAAAGTCCGAAATCCGAAATCCCAACTCCCTCTTGCACGGAAATTTTACAATGCCAGACTCTCAAGCCATGGCTTCACAAGACATCGCTCTTCCTCGGGTCAACGCACGTGCCTCCACGCCGGAAAAAAAGGGGGCTCCCTCCCGTGTCAACCTTCGTTGGAAGCAACTGACCGACAAAGCCGCTGGAGTCGTCATTACCGCGGGCGGCATCGCCATCATCGCTAGTATCATCCTGATTCTGTTCGTCATCGTGGCCGAGACCCTGCCGCTGTGGTACGCGCCCACCGCGCGGTCGCAAGCCACTCCTGCCCTGGAAAACCCACAGCCGCTCGTGATGGGCGTGGACGAGTACCAAGAGATTGTCTACTTCGCCACCGCCACTGGCGCGATTGAATTTCGCTCGCTGGCCGATGGTCACATCTTACAACGCTTCGAGATCGCTGGGCTCAATGGTCAGCAGGTCACGTCCGCTTACCGCGACGGGATACACCATGATGTCGCGGTGGGTACTTCGGGCGGCATGCTTATTCCACTCCGCATTCTGTTCTCCCCCACATTTGTCGATGGCAAACGCATCATCACCCCGGAAGTCCGTGAGGGGAAACCGTTGCAAATTGATGAGCAGGGGAGGGCGCTCACGTCACTGGTCTATCGGGAAAATGAAGGGATCGTGCGGGCCGCCGCGCTGGTGGGGCCTCGGACGCTCCTCTTTTTCTCACAACAAGAGCAGACCTCGTTCTTGGGCGAGTCCACCCTTGAACAAGCGCGCACCGATCTCTCGCCACAACTGAAGAGCGATGTGACCGCGCTCGCCCTGGATCAATTCCAATCCAATCTGCTGGCGGGGACGGTGAGTGGGGAGATCTATCACTGGCCGGTTGATGAACCCGACAACGTCCAGTTGCGGCAGACCTTCCCCGCAGTGTCCACGCCGGGCACCGGCATCAGTGTTCTGGGCTGGCTCATCGGTGGTCGTTCGCTGATCGTGGGCGATACGAGCGGTGGCGTGAATGTCTGGGTGCAAGTCCGTAACCCAGCGAATCCGCAAGATACGCCCTATCGCAACGCCCACCAGTTACAGTCGCATCGCGCCCAGGTGACCGCGATTGCACCGTCCCCGCGCGACAAGGGGTTCATCACCGCGGATGTGGCGGGCACGGTGCTGGTGCACCATTCCACGTCCGCCCAAACCTTGCTGACCCTATCAACTGGCACGAATCCCCTCCCCTTGCTGACCTTCGCCCCCAAAGCCAACGGCGCGTTGACCGTCGATTCTCACGGGCAACTCTTTCGCTGGGACCTTCACAACCCACACCCAGAAATCACGCTGAAAACCCTGTTCGGCAAGGTGTGGTACGAGGGCTACGAAAAGCCCGATTACACTTGGCAGTCGAGTAGTGGCACGGATGACTTCGAGCCCAAGTTTAGCCTGACACCCCTGACCTACGGCACCTTGAAAGGCACCTTTTACGCCTTACTGATCGCGGTCCCTCTCAGTATCTGCGCGGCGCTCTACACCTCGCAGTTCATGCACCCACGGATTCGTAACGTGGTCAAACCCACGGTGGAAGTGATGGCGGCGCTGCCGAGCGTGGTGTTGGGATTCTTCGCGGGCCTGTGGCTGGCCTCGCGCATCGAGAAAATCGTCCCGGCGGTCTTTTTACTGCTGATCGCGCTCCCACTGGTGTCACTCATCGCTTCGTTTGTCTGGCGACTGATTCCCCTGCCCGTGCGGAGCCGCCTGCGGCCCGGCACTGAATTGGTGTTTCTTGCCCCGCTGTTGCTGCTGACGATCGCTGCCTGCATCAGTTTGAGTGGGTATATTGAAACGGCCGTCTTTCATGGCAGTTTCCCGCAGTGGTTGTACACGACGACGGGCGTCCAGTATGACCCACGGAACTCGTTGGTGGTCGGTTTCGCGATGGGGTTCGCGGTCATTCCAATCATCTACACGATTTCCGAAGATGCCTTCTCCAATGTCCCGCAACATCTGATTTCCGGCTCCTTGGCCCTGGGGGCGACCCGCTGGCAAACCGCTATTCGCGTCGTGCTCCCCACCGCGAGTCCGGGGCTCTTTTCCGCCGTGATGATCGGGTTTGGGCGCGCGGTGGGCGAGACGATGATCGTGCTGATGGCCACCGGCAATACGCCGGTGATGGACTTTAGTCCGTTCAACGGGTTTCGCGCGCTGTCGGCGAATATCGCGGTGGAGATTCCCGAAGCGCCGCACGGCGGGACGTTGTACCGTGTGCTGTTCCTGGCGGCGTTACAGTTGTTTATCCTGACGTTTTTCGTGAACACGATCGCCGAGGTCGTGCGGCAACGGCTGCGGGAGCGGTATAGCAAGATATGAGCACCTCGTACAACAAATTCTGGAAAAGTGGCGACCCGTTTATCTGGATGACCGGCGGGGCGTTGGCGCTCAGCCTCATTATGATTATCTCACTGATCGTGATCGTCGCCGCCAACGCGCTGGGGTATTACTGGCCAGACCGGTTGGTCCAGGTCACTCTGAAAGATGGCACTGAGATCCTGGGACAGCAGATTGTGAGTGAGCCGATCCCAACGCCGGATACCCCGACGGCGACCACGCTCTATCGCACTGAATTTCAGGTCGCCAACCGCGACCTTTATGGCGCGGATTTTCGCTGGGTCAACGATGACGAGATCGTCGCGCGCTCGTTCCCCGCTGACGCGCTGCTCTTCGAACGCTGGGAGTGGGGACCGTTGTTTGGGCATCTCAGCAGCGTGACCCAGGACGGCAAAGTGATCGCCGAAGGGTTCGCGCCAGCGTGGAAAAAATTCCAGGAACTCCATCCCCGCACGCAAGAAACATTGGCACGCATCCATCGCATCGAGCGCAAGGAAATCGGCGACATTAACTACCGCTTGGAGCAAGTTCGCCTTGAAATGAAAGGGCTCCAGCGGCAAGGGCAAGATTCAACACCGGACGCGAAACATCTCGCCGCGCTTGAGCAGGAGATCACCGAGTTGCAACGGCGTTACGAGGAGAAAGCCGCCGAACTCAAGACGCTCTACGATGAGAACGCACGCTATCGGTTTCTGGTGAAGGCCGCTGGGGGAAAAGACAAGGAGCTGCCCGTCGCCGCCGTCGTACGCGCCTTTTTACCCAACCAGTTAAGCTGGTGGGGGCGGTTCTCGTTGTATGTGACCCGGCTGGTCGAATTCGTCTGGGAGGAGCCGCGCGAGTCCAACACCGAAGGCGGCGTGTTTCCGGCCATTTTCGGCACGGTCATCATGGTGTTGATTATGAGCGTGATGGTGGTGCCGTTCGGGGTGATCGCCGCGCTCTATCTGCGTGAATACGCCAAGCAGGGGCCGATGGTGCGCGCGGTTCGCATCGCCGTCAACAACCTCGCTGGGGTGCCGTCCATTGTCTTTGGGGTCTTCGGCCTGGGCTTCTTCGTCTATCTCGTGGGCGGCAGTATCGACCGGCTGTTCTATCCAGAAGCGCTGCCGACCCCGACGTATGGCACGGGGGGCATTCTGTGGGCTTCGCTCACGTTGGCGTTACTAACCGTGCCGGTGGTGATTGTCGCGACCGAAGAGTCCCTCTCCGCGATCCCCCGCGAATGGCGCGAAGGGTCGTTGGCGTTGGGCGCGACCAAATGGGAGACGATTCGCAAAATTGTCCTGCCGGGTGCGCTGCCGGGCATTCTCACCGGGATGATTCTCGCGATGGCGCGGGGCGCGGGTGAAGTCGCGCCGCTGATGATTACAGGGGTGGTGAAACTCGCCCCGACGTTACCGCTAGATGCCCACGCCCCGTTCTTTCACCTCGAACGAAAATTCATGCACCTGGGCTTTCACATCTATGATGTTGGGTTTCAGTCACCTAATGTGGAGGCCGCGAAACCGATGGTGTTTATGACAACCTTGTTGCTGATTGGCATTATTCTGCTGTTGAACCTCACGGCGATCGTCGTGCGTAATCGGCTGCGCAGTCGGTTGCGGTTTGGCACGTTCTAGCAGATGGAGTATGGATCATGCCCCGCTGACGGTCTTTTACGTTTTACCTATTTACGTTTTATGTGTTAAGGCGAACCATGGATAAAGAGCATTCCACACGACCTTCCGCTGTATCGCTTCCGCCTTCGCGTGATGGTGCCAACGGCAAGGACCCGCTGGCGGTGGACACGCGCGCGCCCGAGGTGGAGATTCGCCAAGTCTCGCTCTTCTACGGCAGCAAACAGGCGCTCTTCGATATTGACCTCGACATTGGCCGACGCGAAGTGACGGCCTTCATCGGCCCTTCCGGCTGTGGCAAATCGACGCTGCTGCGCTGTCTGAATCGCCTCAATGATCTGATTGATAACGTGCGGGTAACCGGGAGCATTCGCCTCAGTGGCAGTGAGATTCTCGACCCCACACTCGATGTGACTGACCTCCGCAAGCGCGTGGGCATGGTGTTCCAGAAGCCCAACCCATTTCCCAAGACCATTTACGAAAACGTCGCTTATGGCCCGCGCATCCTGGGCATCAAGCAGAAAGCGCGGTTGGATGAGATTGTCGAAGAGAGTCTGCGGAACGCCGCGATTTGGGACGAGGTGAAAGATCGCTTGCACGACAATGCGCTGGCGCTCTCCGGTGGACAGCACCAGCGGCTCTGTATCGCGCGCACCATCGCCGTCGAGCCGGAGATCGTGCTGATGGATGAGCCCTGCTCGGCGCTAGATCCGATCGCGACCACCAAAATCGAGGAACTGATTCACGAATTGAAGCAGCGGTACACCATTGTGATCGTCACGCATAATATGCAGCAAGCGGCGCGGGTGTCCGATTACACAGCTTTCATGTACCTGGGGCGGCTGGTAGAGTTCGGCAAGACCGACAAGCTCTTCACGACCCCAGACAAGCAAGAGACCGAGGACTACATCACCGGCAGATTCGGCTGATCATCTGATCATCGGATCATGGGAGCGGCGTTATGCCACAACAGCTACATACCGATCGCGTCTACGAAGAAGAACTGCAACAACTGCGCGCCAAAATCCTAGAAATGGGCGGGCTGGTCGAAAAGCAGATTGGCGACGCCATGACCTCGCTGGTCGCGCGCGACTCCGCCCTCGCGCGCGAAGTGATCACGCGGGATCACACGGTCAACTACCTGGATGTCGCGGTGGACGAGAGCTGCACGCGGCTCCTGGCGCTACATCAACCGGCGGGGCGCGACCTGCGGCTCATTATGACCAGCCTCAAGGTGACCACCGACTTGGAACGGGTTGGCGACATGGCGCAGAACATCTGCGAGCGGGCCTTGGAACTCAACGAGGAGCCGCCGCTCAAGCCGTATGTGGATTTACCACGCATGGCGGACTGGGCGCGGTCGATGTTGCGCGAGAGTCTTGATGCCTTTGTCCGCGAGGACACGGAACTGGCGCTCCAGGTCTGCCAACGCGATGATTTCATCGACGGGCTGACCGCCGAGATTTTCCGCGAGATGCTGGCCTTCATGACCCAAGACCCACAAGCCGTGAGTCGCGCGACCCGCCTCTTGTTCATCGCCAAGTACCTCGAACGGATCGCCGACCATGCCACGAACATCGCCGAGATGGTCATCTATATGGTGAAAGGAAAAAGTATTCGCCATATCTCGCCACCTCCGGCGTCGGTGTAGACAGGAACGGGTTTCGGGGTTCAGGGTTCGGGTTGCAAGTCTCAAGTCTCAAGTCTCAAGCTGCAAGTCTCAAGTTCCGATAGCTGAACACACACGAAAAAACGTATGGACAACATATCGAGTCACACAAAACCGCTCATCGCCGTCGAAGCGAAACGCAAGATCTTGCTCGTCGAGGATGAACCGGACATCCGCGAATTGGTGCGATACAACCTCGAAATCGAAGGGTTCGCCGTCGTGGAAGCGAGCGACGGCGAGATCGCGTTGCGGCTCGCGGCGACCGAACGACCAGCCCTGGTGATTTTAGATTTGATGTTACCCGGCGTGCCGGGCCTTGATGTGTGTCGCACCTTGAGGAGCAAGGAGGCGACGATGCAGATTCCCATCCTGATATTGACAGCCCGCGCGTCGGAAGTGGACAAAGTGTTAGGGCTCGAAATGGGCGCCGACGATTACGTGACCAAGCCATTTAGCCCGCGCGAACTGGTCGCGCGCGTCAAAGCCGTGCTCCGCCGCGCTTACGGTCCCACGCTCAATCGCCCCCACGAGCACTATGAAAAAGGCCGTTTACGCATCGACTACGACACCTACGAAGTCACGCTGGATGGGCAACCGGCCGCGCTGGGGCTGCGGGAGTTCGAGCTGCTGAAGTTTTTTGTCGAGTATCCCAACCGCGTGTTCAGCCGCACGCAAATTCTTGACCTCGTGTGGGGGCAAGACGTGTATGTCGAGCCCCGCACGGTCGATGTGCATATTCGTCGGCTGCGCCAACGGATTGAAAAAGACGATGCCAATCCCACCTTGCTCCTGACCGTCCGGGGCGTGGGCTACAAGTTTAACCCCGATGCACTGGCGGAATAGCGTCTTCTTCCCCATCGTCCTTTTTTCCCTGCTCACGGTCGTGGGGTTCCTTGGACTCGTGGTCTATTACGCCTCCTCGGTGCCTTTGCGTTCACCCTCGCTGTGGTACGGGTCCCTCTTCTTGGAACTGGGGGCGGTTGTGGGCGCGCTCACTTTTGGCAAGCACTTGCAAGCGCGACTCCGCGAGTTAGGCACTTTCCTGGCGACAACCGCGGAGCGCGACGTCCCGCCATCACTCCCGGTTCAGAATGAAGATGAGGTCGGCGCCCTGGAACGTGGAGTCCAGCACGCCGTCGCGCGACAGCATGAGCGCTTGCGGGCATTGGCCGCCGAACGCAAGAAGTTGGAAGCTGTGTTGCAAAGCATGGCCGAAGGCGTGGTGGTGATTGATCCCACGGGCCATGTGGTGCTGTGTAATCCCGCGGCGCAGGAGTTATTTAGTTTCCGTCCAGGCCAAGACTGGCAGGGCAAGCCGATTCAGGCGTTTTCGCGGCACCCGTTGCTCCAGGAACTGTTACGCGAAGTGGCTGACCGGCAGCCTGGCGACGCCCCGGTCAGTCGCGAACTGCAACTGGAGAGCACCGAAGGGCGCTACCTCGCGGCCAGCGCGATGCAGATTTACGAAGACGGGATCACGGCCAGCGGCTATGTGCTGGTCTTTTACGACCTCACACAAATCAAACGGCTGGAGTCCGTGCGCGCCGATTTCGTGGCCAACGTGTCGCATGAGCTGCGCACGCCACTGACGGCGATCAAAGGATATGCCGAGACCTTGCTCAACGGAGCGATCAAGGATGCGGCGACCGCGCAACGGTTCCTGGAAATCATTGACCGCCACTCGGAACGGCTGAGTCGCTTGATTGATGATCTCCTCACCTTGTCGAACCTCGAGCTGGGCAAGGCGGAATTCCACAAGGAAAACATCGTGCTCATTGATGTGGTGAATGAGGTGTTCGAGGTCGTGCGAGAAAAAGCGACGGGGGCGGGGATCACGCTCATCCGGCAGTGTCCGCTGGAATTACCCTCGCTCACGGGCGACAGCGACCGGCTTCAGCAGGTGCTCGTCAATCTCATTGATAACGCGATCAAGTATACGCCCGCGAATGGAACGGTGACGGTCGCGGCGCGCGTGGTGCGTGATCCAGAGCTTGGCGTGCAAGCCTACAACGGTGCGCCTTCTGGGACGATACCGCCGAGGGAGTGGATGGAAGTGAGTGTGACGGACACCGGGAGTGGGATTCCAGAAGAAGACCTGCCGCGGCTCACCCAACGGTTCTATCGCGTGGACAAGGCGCGGTCGCGTGAATTAGGCGGCACCGGGCTCGGACTCGCGATCGTCAAACACATCGTGCAAGCGCACCACGGCGTGCTACGCATCACCAGTCAGCTCAAGCAGGGCACGACGGTGCGGATGTTCTTGCCGTTGTGAGTCGAGCAAAAGGGAAAAGGACTGAATGCGGAATCCGAAGCCCAACTCCGGACTGTCTTCGACTCCGAACTCTGAACTGTTCTAAACTCCGAACGGTCTTCGACTCCGAACTCCGAACTGTTTTCGACTCCGAACTGTTTTAGACTCCGAACTGCCCCTTCACCCACGCCAGCGCCTCTTCTCGCGAGTGGAGCTGCCCCTCCAACTGCGCATCCTCGACGGCGCTCAGCATCTCCTTGAACCGTGGTCCTGGAGGAATCCCCAAGGCCATGAGATCATGCCCACTGAGCAGTCGCGGTGGCGCGATTTGCTCCGGCGCGAGGGCGGCGAGTTGCTCACGACAGAAGTGATACGGTCGCAGATCGCCACTGGACGCGAGCGCATCGAGCCGGGCCAATTCAAGCAATTCCGCAAAGCCCTCTTCGCGCAAGAACCGCTTGAGCGTGGCCGTGCGCATCTCCGGCGCACTGACTAAACGCAGATGGTTCTTCACCAGATACGCAACTCGCTCCCAGGTCTCCCGTGACCGTTTGAGACGCTGGCATATCTCCACCGCCATGTCCGCACCCTTCTCGCAGTGACCATAAAAGGTGATGCGGTGCGCGTTGTGGACCTGGCACAACGGCTTGGCCACATCATGCAGCAGGGCTCCCAGCGCCAGCGTTTCCGTGGGCTGGACAAGATTGGCGAGCAAGAGCAGCGTGTGGACGAAGACGTCCCCTTCAGGATGAAAGTCCGGGGACTGTGCAACGCCGCGCATTGTTTCAATCTCCGGCAGCACGGCGGTCAATAAGTGGGACTCCGACAGCAACTCGAACGCGCGCTTGGCTCCACGGCCAGTGACAATTTTCACGATCTCATCGCCGATCCGTTCCCAGGCAATATCCCCGATAGTGGAGGCGAGGTCGCGGATCGCGGCGAAGGTGTCTGGGGCGATAGCGAAATCGAGGCGCGCCGCTAAGCGGACGGCGCGTAACATGCGCAGGCGATCCTCGGCGAAGCGCGCATAGGGATCGCCAATGGCGCGAATGACGCCGGCGCGTAGATCGTCACGTCCGCCGACATGATCAATCACGTCGTCCGTGAGCGGATCGTAGAACATGCCGTTGATGGTGAAATCGCGTCGTTGCGCGTCTTCCTGCGCGTTGCCGAAATGCACGCTGGTGGGATGGCGACCATCAATATAGAGCCCATCGGAGCGAAAGGTGGCCACTTCACATGGAGTCCCGTCGTCCATCACCAACACGACGCCGAACTGGATGCCCACCGGGACCGTACTAGGAAAGAGCCGCTGCACGACCTCCGCGCGCGCATTAGTGGCGACATCAAAGTCCTTGGGTTCAAGACTGAGCAAGCGGTCGCGGACACAGCCCCCCGCGAAATAGGCCACGAAGCCGTGGTCCCGCAGGGTCTGGACGATATGTCTGGCGTGGAGTTCGTTTGCCGTCACGTGCGTATGGTGACATGCGCGACGAGGGGGTTCAATGCGGAGGAGAGGATCAAGGGAAATTCCTCGGACCGAGACTTCGGACCTGAGACCTTTTAAGGCCCAAGGGCTTCTGCCGATACCTTTCCACGAAGGGAGGAGTATTCCCATGGAAATTCGTTGTACGGTGTGTGAAACACCGATTGAAGTTTCTTCCGCGCAAATGTCGAACCGAACGGCGAGGGCCGTGTGTGAGTGCGGGGCGGATGTGCTTGTCGCGTTGGCGCAACCCGTGGCTCCCGTGTTTCGCCTCGCTGGTGCCACAGAAGAACTCAATGCTCCACCACTGGCGGTATCTCCACCTGAACAAGAAACCATGCCTGTACCACCACTGGTGAAAACGGGAGTACCTGCTCGCCCGCGTCCACAGGCGGAGACCCCACGGCCCGCCCCACGGGACACCTCGCTGGAGGCTCCCGCTCCGAATACCATTGGCCGTCCAGGGTCCTGGCGCACCTGTGTCACCCATCCACGGGTGCGGTCGGAAGAGATGTGTCCGACTTGTGCAGTTGGCTACTGCGTGGAGTGCCGGAAAGCTGTCTGTCCACAGTGCGACGGCGTGTGCATGCCGACGAACTCTTACGCCGTCTGGCAAGTCCGCGAACGCCAGCGTGCGCGCTCTCTCTGGGACGAAATCTCGACCATCCTGTCCTATCCATTGCAGGACCGACTGGCCTTTGTCGTCCTTGCGCTGTTCACGGGGCTGTTCGGCTTCGCCGCGCGCTTTACGGTGTACGCCATCCCGTTTTCGCAGGGGATTTTACTCTGGTACAGCTTCCATTCGTTGTACCAAGTCGCCAAGGGCAATATGCGCCGGGCGATGCCGGAGTTTAATGACATCGCGGATTTGTATCGCCCACTGCGGTTGAGTGGGGGCGTGTTGTTGATTGGCTGGGCCCCAGCATTGCTATTGATGGTGATGCTGGGATCGAGTCTGGGCATGGGCGGATTGATCTGGGGACAACAAGAAGAGCCCACGGCGATGGCCCAGCTCGCGCCCACCCAACGCGAGGCGGAACAGGATGCGGCGGTGACAGCCGTCCTTGATATCCTCGGAGAAAACGCCGGAGAAGCGGAAGAAACACCGGTATCCGAGAGTGAAGAAGACGAAGCCGCGGTTGCGCGGCGACTGGGGGTGACTCCCCCGCGCGCGACAACACCCGCGACCGCCACGGAATATACCTTGGGCTTGTCCCTCCTGATTGGACTCGCGCTAGCCTGGAAGGTGGCCTACACGCCGGTGGCGTTGATCGTGGCCGCGCTGTCCTCCAACTTCTGGTCCATTCTCAACCCATTGATTGGCGTGGATACGATGAAACGGATGGGGCCAGTGTATATGCAGGTCATGCTCATCTACTCAGGGTTCGCCGCGGTGCGGTGGGCATTGGGTATGGCTTTAGGGTATGTGCCGTTCCTTGGTGGGGTAGGGATGTCGTTTGTCGATGCCTACTTCTATCTGGCTGTTGGCTGTCTGCTCGGGTTGGCGGTCTTCAAGCGCGCGCATGAATTGGGGTGGGATTAGCCGCTCGGTTCTCGACATTCTTTCCGACAACCGCCGACAATCCTCCCATAACTCCACCCTGGCGGACGCGCGGAGGTTCGGGCTCCAGGTGAGTGGCTCGACGAGGTCGCCACGTTTGCACGCGCGCCACACAAATTGTATAGCCTAAACTCAATGATGATCACACTCGATAGCCGTACCCTGGTGTTTGTCATCGCGCTGGCGTCCTTCCTGCTGAGTGGATTGATGTTCTTGTTCTGGTCGCGCGACCGACGACTCACCTGC
>JABFSC010000282.1 GCA_013140885.1 Deltaproteobacteria bacterium
GCCCATCACCTCCCTGTGTACGCTTCGTCGACGTCGTTACCTTCGCCAACGCAACACTCGGTACTCAGTGCCTTGCCAAGGCTTCCGAGGCCGGGTTCTGCCCCCGGCTGACCTAGCCGAGCTTCGCGAGAGCGCTAAAAAGTGTGGGAGATAGGACAGAAGTCAATTATTTTCGTTTCTTGTGGCCGGAAGTGAGGATACCACTCCCGGAACGTGCTTTCCAAATCTCCATTCAGCACACGTGTTCTGGTTTGCAATAACAGATGCGCACCCCGTTGGGTCCATTGCATGCTTTGCTTCTTCACAAAGCGTTTGCTAATCACCTGGTTCACCGTAGATTCGACAAAGGCGGTGCTGATGGTGTCGCCGTTGCGGTAGCGTTCCCCGAAATTGGGGATGTAGGCGCGATTGTTCTCGAGGTAGGTCTGTAACTCGGACACGCCTTTCTGCAATTTTCGGATAACATCAGTGGGATCTTCAATATTCTCCACGTCGCCTTCCAGGCCGTCAATGGTTTGGAGAGCCTGAAAGACATTGCCATGCCAGAGGTAATGTTTGATGCGCGTGAGCGCTTTCTCCGCTTTCACGGCAAGTGCGGAGTTCTGTTTCTCCACCCCTTTGCTGTACTGCCCCAGCACGGTCAAGCGCATCGTGATATGAAACCAATCGAGCCAGTGCTCAGCTTCGGGATTCAGAAACTCTTGTACGTCACGTACGCTCTCACCCCCATCAGTGAGAAAAGTCATCTGTTGATTCATTTGCATGCCTTGAGACTTCAGCAACTCGAACAAGCGGCGCTTGGGTTTGGTGTCGAACGTCCGCACGAAGCCAAAGCATTTACTGGGCGGAAGCTCGTGCGTATCCTCCCGCATAAAAGAAGGGATACTCTTTCCCGTAATGACCTCAAACCACCCCTCTTTGTGAGGCGCTCGTACGTAGCCGCCATCAATTCCCACCGTGAGTGGGCCATCGGGCGCCGGCAATCGTCCCCAATCGCGCGGACAGCCGTCGATAAAACTGCTGCGTTCCTCGCCCAGCGCATCTTCGGTCCGCTGGGCCACCCGCAAGAGGTGATTGCGCAGCGTGATGGGATTGAGCTTCTCATCCACAGGCAGCGTGTCTTTCAACAGTTCTGTCGAGATACCGTACGAGAGCAAGGAGGCGAATTTTGTCTCCAGATAGAGTAACTCTGGCGTGGTCCGTGCCGGTAACTGCGCGACCACGGGGCTAAACGTGCGCTGATCACACGGCTGACAGGAACAGTGATAGAAGCGGGGACTCTCAATGGGCACTTTCCCAAAGAGCGTCCGCACAGGGATGGACCGACTATCTTTGTGATGATAGGCACGGCCACACTGTGAACACTGACGGTGGGTATCCACAAATTCTTGCACCTGATGCGCCACCATCACTTCTTGGAGGGTCCGCAAGAGCGTTTTGCTTTCTGCCAGAGTCAGCCCGACCGTATCGGGGTGTAGGCCCTCCCGCTCGAGCACGAGAATCTCCTGAACAATTTGCTGTCCGTCGTCAGTACTGGTCATCACTTGGAGTGTAAGCTTCATGAGCATGTTCCTTCTTGCGGATGGAGAGTGCGGAGTTGGGCATTGATGCGCTGACGTGCAAAAGCGTCCGGGTTGAACTGTTGATAAGCTTGGAGTTCTAGAAAAGCCTCTTGCAGTTCATCACGATCGCCGAGCGCGTGTTCCTCACCTGAGCGGAGAAAGTTATCGAGAGCAGTGGCAACGATCTCCAGGGCTTCGTAAGGGAAGTGCGAGGTGTGGTGATCGAGGAGTTGCAGATACGCCCACGGACCACCACACGATTCTGGCGGCGCAGCGCGTGCACCTCCGGTACACAGAGGATACCGGCCGCTGGGATTAAGCGGCAGAAGTTGCTCAACGCGGATTTCGTGTACCCAAGGTGCAGAGAAATTATACTCATACACAAAACGCTCACGGACACGCAAACGAAAGTGGGTGAGTCGTACAGTAGTGGCATCATCGTCAAAGCCCATGCCGCCGACATGGGGAATTCCATAGTCTTTGCCGTGAATCCGGAAACAATGCAGATGGTCATCACTCCAGCCAAAGGCGATTTGCAGCATGTGGTGTAAGTCGGCAATTGTACTGTCACTACGCACCACCAGGCGCCGCCAGACCATTGGGCTCACGCCTTGGAGCGACACGCGGAGTTGATAGACGAGAGGAGCAGGAGGGTTCTCGAACATCGCCGTTCCCTCACCCTTTGTGTTTGACGTCGGCAGGGAGGTAGCGATAGAGTGTCGTCCTGGAAATCTTCAGCGTGGCGCAGATCTCACGTGGTGAGTACTGGTGATTGGTATAGAGTGACTGCGCCAGAGCGACTTTGCGGGCATCCATGACGGTAGGCCGTCCGCCCTGATGCCCGCGTGCGCGCGCGGCCTGGAGTCCAGCCTGGGTGCGTTCTCGGATCAGATCCCGCTCGAATTCCGCTAACGCCCCAAAGACGTGGAAAATCAGTTTCCCGCCGCTGGTGGTGGTATCAATACTTTCCTGCAAACTCCGCAACCCGATGTGGCGGGCCTGTAATGCGGTCACCCTTTCAATGAGGTCTTTGAGTGATCGGCCCAACCGATCCAACTTCCAAATGACCAACGAGTCCCCGGTTCGCAGAAAGGTGAGGGCGTCGGCTAATCCTGGACGTTCGCTCTGCGCTCCGCTGATGACATCCGTAAAGACCC
The DNA here is from genome assembly GCA_013140885.1 of Deltaproteobacteria bacterium. Taxonomy (GTDB): domain Bacteria; phylum Desulfobacterota; class Binatia; order Bin18; family Bin18; genus JABFSC01. The sequence continues at coordinate 2,720 of JABFSC010000282.1, forward strand.
GATCACAACCTGCCTGATGTAAGGCATCGCGTTGGAGATCAAGCTTCTGCTCCGGTGTCGAAACCCGTGCATAGCCGACCAACATAGGTATCCCTCCTGGCGCAACGATGCGCCAGGGCGTGCCAAAAGGCAAGCCACGGGAGAGGTTTTAGGACGTTGATTTTGGAATGGGTTATGACACGAGAAAGCGCTGACTTTTGCCTGTTTCTTCTTGAATACCAACAGAGTCCCTTAAACGAACCTTTCTGGCACGCTTACCTCCCACACTTTTTAGCGGTCTCCTCCCGTGGGGTATTTCCCAACTAAAGAACGTAAAGTTTCATAGGACGGCATTGGGAAAGGCTATGCTATTTTCTCTTTGCAATGGTTCGGACACTTTTTCGTAAGTCACTGTTTATAAAGGACTTTTTTCAATTTGCACATTTACAAAAACTACTGGAAAATCAGGGGCTTACAAATTCCGAGACTAAAAGTGTCCGAAGTATTGAAGTGATCGTATTGAGATTATCTTTCCGCGGGCCGAACACGTATCGATTGCGATCAAGGACCGAGCGTATTCGGAGATATACGAGCATCTCACACAGGAGCGAGCGTACAGCGTCAAGATGCCAGACGGGGCGCTCATCCAAATGATGTATGTGTTCGAAGGTTCGGTCTTGGAACGCCACAGGCTCGCATTCTTCCCTGCCCCTCATCTTGAAGAATTTCAGAATAATCCCGAAATTTACCTGGAAGATGAGATATATGCGGATGTCATCGCGAGAAGTATCGTCCCTTTCCCACTTCGCTTCGACTATGACGCCAGAGCCGATGTGTACAAGGAAGTTGAACACCCAAGGTCGCATTTGAGTTTGGGGCAATACGAAAACTGTCGAATCCCAGTGACGTCACCATTAACGCCTTCTCGGTTCATTGACTTCATCCTACGGAATTTCTACCACACTGCGTTTCGTCGATACGCGGATCAGCTCCCTGCGTTCAGCGACGCTTTCTCCGAGTCCATAGTTCGTGCCGAAAGAAATGTGGTTCACGTTCAAATCCCTGTTGGAGCAACACGATGACCGGCATGTCTGCCATCATTGAGGTCTACAGGAACTGGTTAGTAGGTTTTTTTATTGAGGGGTAAACCTATGGGATAGGCGTCCTCATTCCTTCCGCTTCTCCTCCAGCTCCGCCCACCGTGTATACAGGGTATCCACCGCCCCACGAGCCGCCTCCAGCGCCGCGTACCGTTCCTGCAAAACCACCGGGTCCGATGCCACTGCCGGATCGTCCACC
>JABFSC010000784.1 GCA_013140885.1 Deltaproteobacteria bacterium
GAACAATAAGAAAGAGCGTCAATTCACAAAGAGAAACGGGGAGTTAGGGCTAACTCCCCGTCAGTGTTCAATTTGTGATGTCACCGCCTGTTCAGATTCGTAGTCTGTCGCTCTATCCGGGCTAAGCTAAGGGCGCATGTGCGGTTAAAAAGGTGGGGATCACCTCGAAGGTGTGACGGGCCGATCTTGCCATGCCGCGACTGAGTGCGCAACCACCTTCTCGATCACAATTCCCTCATATGCGGCCTTACTTGGCCGCGACGCTCGTCATCGGAGAGAGCCCCTGCCCTTTTCAGTTGCGAATGAACAGGTTTTCTCCTATGGTTTCCCCTCCAAGAAAGGATGTCACGTATGTACTCGCCTTCCGCCCTTGCCCGCCTGCTTGTCCTTATGGTCGCTACTATTCTCGCGTTGCACAGCCCCACCCAAGCCACCAGTGTCACCGAAGTAACGTTCCCCGAACTCGTGCATGGCGCGGATGTAATCGCGGTGGGGTCGGTGTCCACTATCGAGGAAAAGTGGGACGAGACACGCCAAGCGCCGCTAACCTTGGTCACCTTCTCCAATCACACGGTGCTCAAAGGCAATCCCGGCGCGACCATGACTCTCGAATTCCTCGGTGGTCGTACTCCCCAGGGACTGACACTCGTGATCCCTGGTGTGCCGCAATTCAAGGTCGGAGAAAAAACCGTGGTCTTCTGCGCGGGCAATCACCGGGACTTCTCGCCCGTGGTCGGCGTTTGGCAAGGCGTGCTGCGCGTGATGACCGACCCGCAACAAGGGGTCGAAACCGTCAGTGACAATTTTCGCATTCCGATCGTCAATATCCAGGCGGGCAAACTGTTGAAACTGTCGCCCATGACCGCCGCGCAAGCCCCGCTCACCCTCTCAGCCCTTTTACAAGCCATTCAACAAGAATTACCCAATGCCCAGTAATACCCGGAAGGCAGCCGTCATTATGATGAACCAGATCATTGCCGTTCTTCTCCTTGTTTCTTTCAGCGTGACGCTCGCTCCCGTCCCTGGCGTCGCGTTTGTCCGTGAAACCGCCAATGGTGGTGCCCCAGCCTTTTGGCCGGACGCGCAAACCCCGCTCAATCTCCAGCTTGGCTGTCCACCCAATGGTTCTTTACCAGTCTGGGGTCCATGCTGGGATGACGCAGCCAAAGATGCCGCGCAACGTTGGCAGCCGTCCAGTACGCGGTTTCGCTTCCTCACCCCATCGCCCGTATCGGCTAGCCCCTGCGGCACCGACGGGCGACAAACTCTGGTTTTTCAGCCCACGTTCTGTGGAGCCGCCTTCGGGGGCGCGGTCGCGGTGACCGCGTACTTCATCAATTCGACCACTGGGGAATTAGTCGAAACCGACACGCTCTTTGACGCCAATCGTTCCTGGACGACGTATGATGGGCCCGTGCGCACTGACGGGGCTGGGACCGTGATCTATGATTTTCACCGCGTGGCGATTCACGAGCTTGGGCATGTCCTCGGTCTCGACCATCCCGATGATTTTGGCCAGACCGTTTCAGCAATTATGAATCGCCGCGTCAGCAATACCGACACGACCCAGGCGGATGATCTTGCTGGTGTCAGTGCGATTTATCCCGGAGCGGGCACGCCCCCGCTTGGCATCCTCGAAAATCCCAAGCCCAGTAGTTTTACCAGTGGGATCGGCACAATCTCTGGGTGGGTCTGCTCCGCCACTCGTGTTGATTTACAGGTCGATGGCACCATCACCGTGCAAGCTCCGTATGGTTCTTTGCGCCATGATACCCAAGGAGTTTGCGGGGACGCCAACAACGGATTTGGCTATTTGGTGAATTGGAGCAATCTCGGGCCCGGTCAGCATACACTCGTGGCACTCGCGGACGGAGTGGAATTTGGGCGGGCGACATTCACCATTTCGACGTTTGGGGTCCCATTCGTCACTGGCGCTAACGGCACTTTCGTGGTCCCGTTCAACGGTCGCAATGTGACGCTTGACTGGCAAGAGTCACTGCAAAATTTCGCGATTCGGGGAATTCAGTAGAAAGAACGGAGAGGGCGGGATTTGAACCCGCGGTACGGGGTTAGCCGTACACCCGCTTAGCAGGCGGGCGCCTTCGACCACTCGGCCACCTCTCCATAACTGAACCGTGAAAAGTGCGGCGATACTATCGCTTCTCGCTGTGCCACGCAACAACAGCCACCCCGAAATCCCTCATCACACGCCCGCCTCTCTCTCTTTTCCGACTTGAAAAAATTCACTTGGACAAGGGACCTTCTTGACAAATGAAATTGAAAATGATTTTCAATTTCACTCGAAAGGAGAAAGAAGGATATGGTTCAAAAGTTTTTAGCGGGAGTAAGCCTCTTCGCGATCTTGAGCGCCACAGCGGAGGCACAAAACAATGGCGCGGGTCTCGAAGGCAAAATCGAACGCCTGCAACAGCAGATGCAGGACATGCAAAAGGAGCTGGACTCGCTCCGGACTGAACAAAAAAAGGCGAAGGACGAAGCTCAGCGGCAACAAGAAAGCAGCGCCCAGCAGCTTGAGACGACCCGCACCGATATTCTCGAACAGACGACCAACATTTTGAGTCGCACCCGGATTGGGGGCTACGGATCCATGCGCTTCGAGGGTAATAGTCTCGACGAACAGGAGAATACTTTCACTTTTCGCCGATTCGTCTTGACCGCCGAGGGCAACATCGCGCCCCGCCTGAGTTATGGATTCGAGTTGGAGTTCGAGCGCTTCCGCAAACTGGAACTCGAAAAAGAGATCGGCCGAGATTCTGGCGGGGTGCGCGTGAAGCAAGCCGTGGAAGGCACGAGCGATTCCGAGATCGCTCTCGAACAAGCCTGGCTTCAGTATGATCTCACCGATTGGCTGAGCCTGCGTGGCGGGGCGATGTTGGTGCCGTTGGGCCGCTTCAATATCCGTCACGATGACAACCTCTGGAACCTGCCACGGCGCTCCTTGGTGGATAAAGGGGTGCCCGTGCTGCCAGCGGCCGCCGCATGGGATGAGTTGGGCTTCGGGCTCATCGGGAAAACGCCAATCGGCGAACAGGCCTCCCTCGCCTATCAACTCTACGTGATGAACGGGGTCAGTCTCGATTATGAACTGGAAGACATTGTCCACACTCGCACGCCACGTCGGAGTAAATTAGAAGCCGAAGTTGAAATGAGTCCATCGACTGGCACGTTTGGCAATGATCCCAAGGAGGCGAAAAGTCTTGCTGGCCGCCTCGCCTTCAGTCCCGCGCTAGGGCACGAGCTGGCCGGTTCATTTTACTGGGGGCGCTATACACCGCAGTTTCTCACGAAGGCGAATGTCTTCTCTCTCTCGTTCGACGGGCTCACGCATCTCGGACCTATCGAACTAGAAGGGGAGTACGTCTTTTCTCATTTTGAGGACCTCCGCTCCGTCGCCCGTAGCTTCGCCAAGACCGTGCATCATCAAGCGCGTGAGGTCGAATCCGAATTCAGCCCTGACCTGGAAACCGAGATTGCTTTCGAGCTGGCGAACCTGGCGCAAACCAAGCACGGCTACTGGCTCGAAGCCCGCTATCCCTTCTGGCCGGACTTTCTCAGCCAGTCGATCCTGGGCTGGGAACTCGCCAACCCACAACTGGTGCCCGTCCTGCGTTGGGAACAGGTGTGGATGCCCAGCCTGCTCCGAGAAGCCGCTTTTGAGAATGGCGCGCTCACCGCGTTCAAGACCGAGAGCCGTTTCATCAACCGGATCACCGCCGGACTGTCGTACCGGCCTCATCCGTTGGTGGCGTTCACCTTGGCGTATGAATACACGTGGACCAACCGAAACAAGAGCTTGAGCAACGTCTCGAATTTTCTCCCAGCCCTAGCGCGAGAAAACAAATCGTCCGCGATCTTGGCGGGCATGACGTTTGGGTTCTAAAACATCAGCAAGTACATCCATGGAACGAAGCATTTTTCGCCGTCGCGCCGTAGCTTTCTGGATGGGAGCGGTATTGAGCCTCCTCCCCTCATTGGCTACGGCCAAGGTCTTCCATTCTCGTCAAGAAGCGGTGCAACTCGCTTTTCCCGATGCCGACCAGATACAGAGCCGCGCCATTGTCCTCACCCCAGAACAGCAACAAACCATTGAGCGTTTGGCGCTCGCTCCCCTCGAAGCCAAGATGGTCACGCTCTACACCGCATCCAAGGGAACGGCCATCGTCGGCTATGCGTGTATTGAGACGCGGATCGTCCGCACCTTGCCCGGTAGTTTCCTGGTGACGCTCACGCCGACGGGTGAAGTCAAAACCGTCATGGCCGTGGCTTTTCACGAGCCAGAAGAATATCTTCCACCCGAACGATGGCTCAAGCAGTTCGAGGGAAAACCCCTGGCTCCAGAGTTGCAAATCCATAAGGACATCCAGAGTATCGGCGGGGCGACGTTGTCCTCACAGTCGGTTACCCATACCGTGCGCAAGGTCCTGGCGATTTATCAGGTCATTCTCAAGGACACCCCCTAACCCCATGCGTTTCGTCATTACCGGTGAGTTCTCGCGCAATCGCCTGCTACAAACGATCATCGTCCTGTTCGTGCTGTACGTGGCCCTGCTGTGGGTGTCGAACGCGCTCCTCTATTTTCACAAGATGGACCTCACCTACACGTCGGTGGTCGAGTATTATCGGGGCTCCGAGGACAAGTTCATGCCGCCGCGCAGTTACCAAGGAATGCTGGAAATCTCGCATTTCCACTTCTTCGCGATGGGCATGTTGCTCCTCACCTTGACGCATTTGATGCTGTTCGTGCCGCTGGCGTCCAAGTACAAACCCCTGCTGATTACCTGGTCCTTTCTGTCGGCGATCTGCGATGAAGGCGCGAATTGGCTGGTGCGCTTCGTGCATCCCCTCTTCGCCTATTTCAAGATCGCCAGCTTTCTCTCCCTAGAGATCAGCCTGGCGGTCTTGATGGGACTGAGTCTGTGGTCGGTCTTGAGCGGGTCGCAACGCAACTACCGTCCACAAGCACAAGGCGCTTCGGAAGCGCCCATCGCCACCGACCTGGAATGACAATCGCGTCCCGCACCTCAATCCTGACACCTGGGAGACTCCTTTTCGCCCTGTGGGTCTTCACCTGGCTACTCCTGCCCATTCCTTCGAGCGCAACCGAATGCGTGAGCGACGGACGCTACGTGATGGGGACCGTGCTGGAGATCACTCTTTGCGCCGATCATGCGGAGCCGCTCCGACAACAGTTCGACCCGCTGTTCACCACCGCCACGCATTTGGACGCGGTTCTCACCACCTACAACCCCACCAGTCCCGTCAGTCGTCTCAATACCGCCGCGGGAAAAGGCCCATTCGCGGTTCCCCAAGAAGTCAGTGACTTACTCACTCTCTCACGCCACTACGCACGGAGCACCCAAGGGACATTCGATGTCACCGTCGGTCCGCTCATGCTGCTATGGCGAGAGGCCGCCCATCGCCAGACCATTCCCACTCGGAAAGCACTGCGCAAGGTTCGGGGCATGGTTGGCAGCGAGAAAATTCATCTGCTGCCCCAGAATACCGTCGTCCGAAAACCGGGAATGGCGATTGATTTTGGTGGCATCGGTAAGGGCTACGCGCTCGATCACCTGGAGAGGCAACTCAAGCAACAGGGCATCCAGCACGCCTTGCTCGACTTCGGCCAGAGCAGCCTCTGGGCGCTGGGCGCTCCACCGGATGCGCCGGGGTGGCGGATTCTGTTGCAACATTCCAACGGTACGCCCGTGGGGGTCCTGACGTTACGAGATCAAGCCCTGTCCATCTCCGCAAGCATGGGACAAGTGTTCGAGATCAAGGGGCGGCGCTACGGCCATGTGCTTGACCCGCGGACTGGCCAACCTCTACAACGCGACCTGCTGGCATGTGTCATCGCGCCAACCGCGACCCAAGCCGAGGCCCTCAGCAAGGCGTTACTCATCCTTGGCGAGCATGAAGGCATTGCTCTTTTACAACGATTTCCCGGAGTGGAGGGGATGTTGAGTGAGGCGACGGGAGTTTCCTGGATGACGCCAGGGTGGCAACAAGCGGTGGCGTTTGCCGCGTCCACAGCGGCACGATAGTCGCCATTACTCCCGGTTCCGCAGTCGCGAAGACATCGGGAAATCTCCGCGAATCAATTCCTGCGGGTCGCCTCCCATCGTCCAGGCCCCGCCGCCGTCGTCATCGTCAGGTGAGGCTTTGGCGGGTTGTCGTTGGAACACTTGTCGTGGCGGGGGCAACGATGGCGGAGCAGGTGGCGCAACCGTGAATTCCAACTCGCGGCTGGTCAGCTCTTCGACAACGTCGTTCAACAATGCCTCACGGAGCGGGATATTGCTCACAAGCCACAGCAGATATTCATCGGGAATGGCGTTGATCTCTTGACCTTTGTATTTGCCAAAGGGCATTGGCATACATGTCCCCTCCTCTCACAAGAAGTGCACGTATCATAGCGCCGAAAAAATCGTTTTCAACATCTGACACTCTCGTAAGGAAGTTTCACTTGATCCCCCTCACCCTAGCCCTCTCCCAGCCGGGAGAGGGAACTTCAGGAATTTTCCGAGTTCACGTTCCGCGCCGTAAAATCTCCCGCGCCACTCGTTCACCCGATTCGCTCGCTCCATTCATAAACCCTTGTGAATCGAAACTCGTGTGTTCGCCCGCGAAATGGAGGCCACCGACCGCTTCCCGCTCGGCTCCAGCGATGGTGGTGTATTGCCCCGGCTTGTAACAGGCATAACTGCCCAACGCGAGCGGCGCACTCGGCCAATGGAACCGCACGGCTTGTTTGGTATGCGCCGCCGCCACTCCGGGAAAGATCGCGTCAAGCGCGGAGACCAAGTGCGCGGCACGCTCTTCAGGCGTCCCTTCGCCGAGCGCCAGCCCGCGTTGGCCGCCAGTAAAATTGGTAAGAGCCCCATGCGTGCCCTTCTGCCCACGACTGGTATCCCAGGACACGTGATACGGCAGGTCGGTCAGCGTGCTGCCATTGCCGTTGGTCTCGTGCCACACGCGCCGAGTGAACCCCGTCATCAGCTTGGCGTTGGTGCCATACCCGATGGTCCGAATGGCGAGCCGTTTAACATCAGGCAGCTCAACCCCACTCAGATCGACCTGGCGCAGCAACGTGAACGGCAACGTGAACACGACTGTATCGGCGGCAATGTCCCGCACGGTCCCACGTTGATTCACCGTCAGTGTGTAGGTGCCGTTCGCGTGTTGACGAATGGCTTCGAGCCGGGTTTCGAGTTCAAGCGGTTGAGAGAGTCGCTCCGCCAGTCTGAGCGGAATGCTGTCATTCCCTTCGGCGATATGAAACCGCTCGTCACTGTCGCCAAACATCGCGAATGATCCGGGTGTCGTGCCGATCATTTGCAGCAAATTGAGCGCGCTCTGCTCATCCGTTTCCAAGCCAAACTCACTGCAATAGGCACTCTCCAAGATCGCGCGCAGCCCTCCAGGCACCTCACGTTTCTCGCACCACTCGGCGATGCTCATCTGGTCAAGCGCGTGCGCTTGGCGCGTGGAGCGATAGGTGACCGACCCCTCCCCTTTGAGGGTCGCGAGATCCTTGAGGATACGTTTCGCCACTGGCCGAAAGTTGGCCACGATCTCCGACAAGGGGACTTGGTGATGGTCGAAGTAGAACACCTCATGCAGATGGTCCGCGCCTTTGCGCAGATCAACCACGGTCAGGCCCAATTCGCGCGCGAGGCGGCGTATGGACTGATGCCCGGAGTCAATCAGTTCACCCCCAAGCTCCATGACCTGGTCATCAGGAAACGTGTTCCGCAGGGAGAACATGCGGCCACCGACGCGCGTCCCGGCTTCCAGGACCCGCGTGGGGACGTGCCGTTGTTGCAAGCGATAAGCACAGGTGAGTCCCGCGCACCCCGCGCCGACAATCACAATCCGTGGCGTGGTCGCGCCCGACGCGAGGCGTGACATCAGCAAGGGACTCAGCATGCCACTGACAACCGCGCCCGCCGTCGCCGACAAAAATCGTCGCCGGTTCCACTGCGTTTCGGCAACACGTTCGAGCCCTTCCTCGGTCGATATCCCCTTGTTCTCGCACAGCGCGGCCAATCGAGCCGCACGACGTAGCGCGTCAAAGAGCGGTGTTCTTGCCATGTTGACCTCCGTGGTTGTCGTCAGTCGTCAGTCGTCAGGCTTCGGTCTTCCATCTTCCGTCCTCAGTCAGGCGTCGGTCTCCGGTCCTCGGTCTCCGGTCTTCTCAGTGTTGCACGATGCGTAAGCCAAAGACGTGCATCACCGCCGCCAGAATGAAAACCATCACGACCAAATACTCCCCGTAGCTCCCTGTCCGTATAACTCCCAAACGAATGCGCCAGTTGGGCAGTATCAGTGGAATCCCACCGACGGTGAAAAGATCCGCGAAGATGTGAGCCAACGCCCCAGCCAACCACCACGCGAGCAGCGTGCTCAAAAACGAATGTTGTGACCATAAGGCCCAGACCGCCAACATCCACGGCCAGGGCCAATGTGAGATGCCCCGATGTGGAATGCCAATGGTTTCGACTTGATCCGGCAGCCGCGCGCCGAGTGTCGCGGCCGCCACTTCAAGGGGTGCTCCCCCAATGAGTACGGCGGTCGCCGCCGCCATGATTCGATGCGATGCTCCGAGCATATCCTCCGCCTCCTCCTCCGCTTCTTCTTGAGCTTCAACTCAGTCTAGCGCTTGCGCACATAGAGCAGAAACTCCTTATTCCCTTTCGCGCCCAACAATGGCGATTCCACCAGTCCCTTGACCTCCACCCGCCACTGCTCCGCATGCGCTTGGATATCCTCGATCACCGCGGCATGGAGCGCTGGATCACGCACGATGCCCCCTTTGCCCACCTTCCCTTTGCCCACCTCGAACTGTGGCTTGACCAGCGCGACGATCAGTCCGTTCGGCGCGATCAACTCCACCACTTTGGGGACCACCAGGGTCAAGGAAATAAAGGACGCATCAATCACCGCGAGGGTGGGCGTTTCCGGCAATGCCGCCGCGTCGAGAAGCCGAATGTTACGGCGCTCCAAACTCACCACCCGTGGGTCTTGGCGCAACGACCACGCCAATTGTCCATAGCCGACATCGACGGCATAGACGCGCGCCACGCCGTGTTGCAACAGACAGTCGGTGAACCCGCCCGTCGAGGCCCCGACATCAAGCGCGATCACACCGTGCACATCAAGAGCAAATGCCTGGAGCGCGGCTTCAAGTTTATAGCCACCACGACTGACATAGCGCGAGCGGGCATCGTCCTTGATGCGAATGGCCGCGGTCAACGCGATCGTCGTACCGGGCTTGTCCACGCGTTGGTCATTCACCACCACCGCGCCAGCCATGATCAACCGACGGGCCTGCTCACGGCTTTCGACCAGCCCGCGATCCACCAACAAGAGATCAAGCCGTTGTCGTGTGGTCACGCGGAAGGCGTCACGTGGCACGTGGCACGGCGCGTTCCACCACGAATTTCGCGATCTCCCGCAGTGGGTCAGCCGCGACCGGAAAGGATTGCAATGCCGCCAGTGCCTCATGTAACAATTCCCGCGCGCGGGCTTTCGCCTTCTTCATACCCACGGCGGCGGGATAGGTGACTTTTTGCAGCTCGGCGTCGCGGCCCGCGCGTTTGCCAGTCTTGGCGGTCTCGCCCTCGACATCAAGAATGTCGTCGGCGACTTGAAACGCCAGGCCAATCGCCGCGCCGTATTCATCAAGACGAGCGAATTGTCGCGGCGACGCACCACCCACCAATGCCCCGGCGCGTACCGAGGCGCGCAAGAGGGCGGCGGTTTTGCGCGTATGAATGTAATCGACCAATGTCCGTGTCGGTTTTTTCTGCTCGGCTTCGAGATCCGCCACTTGCCCGCCGACCATGCCCATGGCTCCGGCCCCAATGGCGATTTCCTGCACGGCTCGCAGCGCCGCCGCGGGATTTTTGCCAAGCCGCAGCGCGCCTTCCGCCATCACGCGAAACGCCTCGGTCAACAACCCATCCCCGGCGAGAATCGCCATCGCTTCGCCAAACACGATATGGTTCGTCGGCTGGCCACGGCGCAGATCGTCATCGTCCATCGCTGGTAGATCGTCATGCACCAGTGAATAGGAATGGATCATTTCCAAGGCGCACGCAAAAGGCATGATGTGAGCCACCGGGGCTCCCACGGCCTCGCCACTCGCCAAGGCGAGAATCGGACGAATCCGCTTCCCACCGGAAAAGAGACTGTAGCGCATCGCGTCATCAAGTTTCGTCGGCAGCGACGTGCGTTTCGGCAGCACCCGCGTCAGCGCGCGATCCACCAATTGACTGCGTTTCTCAAGATACCGTTGCAAGTTCACTGTTCGTTGTCTTCCTCTGTCAGGGGTTCTAGTTGAAAGATGCCCGCTTGGTCACGGGTCAGCACCTCTATACGTTTTTCGACTTCGGTCAATTTCTGTTCCAGGTGACGCACCAGACCCACGCCGCTTTCGAACGCGGTCAGCGCGTCTTCGAGCGGCAGGTCTCCGCGTTCCAATTTTTCGACGGTCTTTTCGAGCGCCACAAGCGCGTCGGCGAACGTGGTGGGCGATTTTTTCATTTACGTACTGACCTCTTCGATACGGGCACGTGCCTCGCCGGTCGCGAAGGTCAGGCGCACGAGATCACCCGGAGTGAGTGACGCCGCGTCCCTGACGACTTTGCCGCCCGGCACGGTGCGCGTCAAACTATACCCGCGCCCTAAAACAGCAAGGGGGCTGAGACTGTTCAACGTCGCGGTGAGTTCTTGTAGCCGCGCCTGAGCGCGTTCATGTTGCAGGCGAAAGGCGCTCGAGAGACGCGCCGTCAGCGCATGCACGCGATCCTGCTGCACGGCAAGGGCTTGGTGCGGATCGCGCAGGCGCTTGCGCAAATGCGCGACCAGCTCGCGGCTGTTCTCGACTCGGTGGTGCATGGCCAACACCAAGGCATGGTAGTCCGTTTCCACCTGGGCGCGCAGGTCGTCCCACCGGGGCACGACCATTTCCGCCGCCGCCGTGGGGGTCGCGGCGCGGCAATCCGCCACCAGGTCGGCGATACTCAAATCAATCTCATGCCCAACCGCCGCGACCACCGGAATCGCGGAGGAGGCGATCGCGCGCGCGAGTACTTCTTCATTGAAGGCACTCAAGTCTTCACGTGACCCTCCGCCGCGCCCAACAATAATAACCTCCGCCGCGCCATGATCGTTGAGATCACGAATACTCGCGGCCAGCTCGACGCCCGCGCCAGCACCTTGCACTTTGGAAGAACGGATAATCACGCGGGTATAGGGACAGCGTTGGTACAGAATCGTCAGGATGTCCTGAATGGCCGCGCCGCCCAGGGCCGTAACGACGCCAATACAACGAGGGAAAAAGGGGAGCGGACGTTTCCGTTCAACGGCGAAGAGCCCTTCGGCGGCGAGCATGGCTTTGAGTTGCTCAAATGCGAGTTGCTGCGCGCCCACGCCACGCGGCTCCATCACCGTCGCGTACAATTGCAAATCGCCACGCGCGGTATACAGGCTCATGCGGCCGCGGATGATGACCTCCAACCCATCTTCAGGCCGGAAGCGCAGCAGGCCCGCGTAGCCGCGAAACATCACCGCGCGAATCTGACTCTGGTCATCTTTCAGGGTGAAATAGAGATGACCGGAAGTCGGGGTACGGAGGCCGGAAATTTCGCCACTCACCCAGACCTCGGCGAAATCGACCTCCAACATCTCCTTCACTTGGGTCGCGAGATCGGTCACCGTCAGAATACGAGGTGACTTTTGCTTGAGTGGCGCGCTAGGCATGGGCAGGGTTGTAACAGAAAGCGCGGAGCGGGGACAGGGGAAGAGCCCCAGCCCCAGGCTGGAATTCGCTCCGCTCATTGCCAGCCTACAGTCGCTTCCAGGTTCCCTCTCCCGGTTGGGAGAGGGTCAGGGTGAGGGGGATCGGGTGATGTCTTCCTTACACGCAGTCTTCAGACGAACTCCAACTCAGCCATGCCCTCGGACAATCTCCGGTAATAACACATCTCGCGCGTCTTGCCGGAGGCGTCCTTGGTGTGGCACACGCCGCCTTTCCGCGGACGCACGCTGTAGAGCAACGAATTCTGTTCGCAATTCACCCGGATTTCGACCAGATCGAGTGTATCACCGGAGGTTTCGCCCTTGCGCCACAACTCATTGCGCGATGTGGACCAGAGCACCGCGCGCTTGGTCTTGATCGTCTCTTGCAGGGCGAGTTCATTCGCGTAGCCGATAAAGAGCACTTCACGGGTATCGGCATGCTGGAGGACAACGGGAACAACGGCTTGGTGGGTGTCGGCGATCTTTTGGAGTTTGCCGAAATCTAGGGTGAGCTTTGAGCCTTCTTCCAACTGATTCATCATGTCGCACCTCGTCATCTTGTGTACCTGGCGCGACGGAATCAGTCCAGGTTCTCTCGCGAAGGGGCGCTGCCGACCTCACGGAGGTCGGCAGCGCTCTTCGATGTCGAGGATGAAAACTATTGGCCGTTTCGGTGGGAGGCAGTCTGTTGCCGCTCTATCACCTGCAACCGCTCGGTCAGCGTGTCTACCGTCAAGCGCAACTCCGTACGGAGCGTCCCGATGGTCTCTTGATGACGGGCGATAGTCTCATCCTGAGCACGATTCACTTTCTCTTGCTCTATCGTATACAACGTCAACTCTTCGATCTTCTTGAGCAGTTGCATCTGGAACTCCGAGAGATTCACTCCTTCCTGCTTGATCGTCTCCGCCGAGGGAATCTCTGGCAGGTGGCGCTCTTTCTC
>JABFSC010000769.1 GCA_013140885.1 Deltaproteobacteria bacterium
CTCTCCTCCCCGCGCTCCGTGCGGCCCCTCCTTCGATTAGGCTCGGACAGGCTTTTGGGGGGATGACGTCGCGTCTTTTCTCTCTGGAAAAACCTCCCCTTGAAAACTTGCGGGAGCGGAGCGTCTGGCCAGACGCCCCCACGACTCTACGGAATAAAATTCAACTCCTCCGGTAACGGTCCAACGATGGGAACCTCGAACAGCGGCCCGGCTCCGTCCGGATCAATGACATTGACACCATCCGACGCAAAGAACTCAGCAATCTGCTGTCGTGCTCCCGCTCCCACATCTCCTAAAGCGGAGACCAGCAGCGGCGAAATCGAGTTGTAGAGGAGAAACGCATGTGGATCTTTTGGTGCTCCTGGGCGTGAGGGAAAGGCGAGATCATGGCGGTAGTATGTGGCCCGGTCCGCCAACTCTCCCGCTCGAAGCAATGCGGTCGCGGTGGGATTGGACACGGTCTGATCTCCTTTGGCGAATTGCACGAGAATATCCTTCGGCAACATACCCTCAAGCGGCGCTCTGCGGAGATGGGGAGCATAAGCGACAGAATTGCCTGCCTGCGTAACCCACTCGCTCCATTCGAAGACTTGTTGGATGTCCAGCGCACCGGGCACGATGTTGATGACGGGCGGCTGATCGCGCAGCGGTATGTTCTCGTTGAAGATGAGACCGCCAACGTTAATCAACGACGGTATACGTGAGGCGAGCGTCGCCCCGACGGCTGGACGAAAGACTGGAGACAGACGAGCGACTTCGATGTTCGCCCCTCCTGGAACATTCGGCACGCCAGCCTGCACGCTCGGTTCAATCGCCAGGAAGATGGTGCCCTGGATACCACCCATGGATTGGCCGAAGTAATACATGCGCGCCGGATCGAGGTCAGGCACGGTATCCCCATCGACATCCATGCCGACTTCGATCTCGCGTACAAGTTGCATCCAGTCCACCACCGTCTGTCGCGCGCCATCGCGATTACTCACAATACCGCGGGGAACAACAGCACTGATGCCTTCATCCGCACCAATTCCTCCGTCTCCATTGAGATCAACTCCTCGTCCTCCAGAGGGGAACGTGAGAGGAGCGCCACTCGTCGGAGTGACGGTCAGCGTGCTCAACGGACCATTGCCGTGTCCCACCGCGTTGATACCAATGGTCGCGATTCCGCGCTCCGCCATCTCCGCCGCAAAGAGGAATAAGCGGACGTCCTTACTGCCCGTGGCGCCGTGTCCGAAAATCGCCACTGGCCAGCCATTGGGAGGCGGGGTTCCGGACGGTAGGACCAGGTTGAAGTAGATGTTGTTCTCACCCTGGACAACAGGCTCTCCGGTGAGAGTTCCCACAGGAGGAATCACTCGTCCCGCATCCTCATAATTGGGCGACACATATTTGCCATAGGCAATCGTGCCAGCCGCGCCAGGAATTGCTCGTAGCGCTGCGAGCAGCAATGCAAGCGAAGCTGGCGGGTTAAAGGTGGGGGCGGTCCCTGTTTGCAGACGCAAGAATATGGAGCTGACATTACTCAGCGGAAAGACCGTCCGGGTGCCACCAGGTCCAAGGAGAAAATCGGCTGGCTCTGGAACCTCGGCTTTGATCTGATCGCGAATCTTTTCCAGGACCGCAGTCGTGCTTTGCGTGGTAAACACACTGGCGGCGACAATCTGATGGGGAGATCCGCTACCGTGAGCAGCAGCCAACGCATCCAGCAGGGCCTTGCGGTACGCCTTGAGCGCTTTATCCTTCGTCTGGCCATAGTTGAGATCATGACGAAACTGGACAAACGCTTCCGAGGCCGCTACTGAATCGCCCGCCGTATCACGCACGCCGTTGGTCACAATCAACGCATAGCGGGTGTGCTGATCGAGCAGTTCGTCGGATTCGACATGGAGGGTATTGGTATCCGGGTCCCACACCACTTGATTGATGCCAACGACCTGTCCGCCGGGAGCACCCTCTGACAGGGCACTGCCGAGACTGAGCAGGAACACCGTCTCGCTGGTCACCGTGTTGACGTCGATAGGACCAGTGAAGGGGATTGAAAGGCGCGGCTGCGGATTGAAGCCATCGAGAGTGTTGATGACCTCGATATTCTGACAATCAGAAACACGAACCGCGCAGTCTGGCTTGGGCAGATTCACCCGCAGGCCGGTGTTCTGAGTCGGGTCGGGTACGGTGAACAAGTTACTTGGAAAAGGTCCTGCCGAGGGACTCTCAATCCCAAAACGCGCCTGTACCCCTGCGGCCTCGACTCTGGCAGGCCACCCGGGTGCACCGAGGAATAATGAACAGATACCACTCGCCATGATGAACTGTTTCGTGTGCGTCTGCATAACGAAACCCTCCTTGAGGATAAATTTGGCGGAATTCTATGGCGGTGCGGGCAAGGAATCTTGATGAGGCCGTGATGATTTGATGATGAGAAGGTGATGATTCGGGAAAAGAGACTGGAGGCTTTGGGGAAAAAGCACAGAAGCGTTTCCCTTATGATGATTTTATCGTATCCTTCACCGTTGGATAGGAGAGAGAACTATGAAAAAACGCGCGATTGCTTTGCAATTAGGACGTTACATTGTTGCCGATCCTCAAATCTGTCACGGAAAGCCGACGTTTCGTGGCACGCGCATTTTTGTCGCCGATGTACTTGAGCAAGTCGCTGAGGGATTAGCGTGGGAAACCATTGTCGAGGAATGGCATGGAAGCATTTCTCACGAAGCGATTGCAGAAGCGGTGCAACTGGCGCGTCAAGCATTTCTCGCTCAGATACGCGAAGACGCCAAGGAAGTTAGAGCGGCGTGAACATTCTTGATGAGAACATTCTTGAAAGCCAGCGGAGACTGTTGCGAAGCGGGCGTATTCCCGTTCGCCAAATTGGCTATGACATAGGGCGAAAAGGGATGAAAGATGAGGCAATCATTTACTTGAGCCCCGCCTTGCGAAAGGCGGCAACCATACGCTCGATAATAGCGGGGTCTTTGAACGGCACCCTCTGTGTCACCCAGGCAAGGGAGAAATTGGGATTGATACGTCCGAGTTCCGCCACCTCGGCTTGCGCCTCAGGGATCCGATCCAACTCGGCATAGCACATCGCCAGGTTTGCGCGAGTCTGTAAAAAATGAGGTGCGAGCGCCGCGGCGCGCTGCAAGGGAACCAGCGCCTCTTCACAGCGTCCCATCACACGATAGGCGATGGCTAAGCTGACAAGGTACGCGGGCGGATGTCGGGGATTCAGGCGCATAGCCTGTTCTATCAAGCCAATTGCCCGGTTTGGCTCCCCTGCGAAAATGAGGATACTTCCCAGGTACATGAGGCTGTCCGCATCGCTCGGAGCCAACGTCACCGCTCGTTCCGCCTCGACCCTGGCTTGATCGTGATGTTTCTTCCAGAGATAGACTTCACCCAGGATAGCGTGAGCAATGGGCAAGGAGTCATCGAAAGTAACAGCCGTCTTATACGTCTGAAACGCTTCCTCCAGCGATTGGGCGGGATGAGGACTCCAGACATAGAACCAATCTTGATAGTGGACTTTGCCTAATCCCGCATAGGCTCCAGCATATTGGGGGTCCAGCTCGATAGCTTTCTCAAACATCCGCCGCGCTTGTGCATTCAGATCCTTCTTTGCTTCGTAGGCCGCGCGAAAAGAGAGTTCCACGCCGCGTAGCGCATAATCATAGGCTTCTAAACTGTTCGTCTGCTTACGGACCAACATGCCCTGTTCCCACAAAGTGAGCTGAAGATTCAACGTCGTGACAATCCGCTGCACGATTTCGTCCTGAACAGCGAAGATGTTGGTGAAAGGACGATCATACTGTTCGGCCCACAGCTGTCGATCGTTCGTTGCATCGATGAGCGCAACCGCGACGCGCAGTTGCTCGTCGGTCTTACGAACGCTGCCATCAAGCACATATTGCACGCCCATCTCACGGCTAATGTCGCGCACCTTGGTAGGCTTGTTCTTGTAGGTGAACGCCGACATCCGGGAAATCACAAAGAGG
>JABFSC010000698.1 GCA_013140885.1 Deltaproteobacteria bacterium
CCGGGTAGCCAACCACATCACAGAACCAGCGAATCACCGTGGCCTCGATCTGCGCCAACGCGGGGGCCGCGACCCACAGGCCCATATAGCGATTGACGGCATCGGTAATCAGGTCGGCGACGGCGGTATGAAACAGTCCGCCACCGGGAATATAGGCGAGATACCCGGGACCAGCGGTGTTGAAACTGGTCGGAATCGCCTGCTCGAACAACAAGGGCAGCAATGTCGCATACGGCTGTCCCTGTTCGGGCAACGGTTCGACAAACCGCCGAGCCACCTCCGCGCCGCCTTCCAGAGCAACCGCGGGTTGTCGCGGTAATGACTCGATGTGAGTAACGATGTGCTCCATCACCCGCGCGACCAAGCGCCGCATCTCGTCCGCCGTGAGTTCCAGTGTCAGGTCAGGGTTTTCCATTCTCCTCACCGTGCTTTCCGTTCGACGTTGCTTTTTCCATCCAATACGCGTGACGTGTTGTATCACTCTTGCTGAATGCCGGGCAAACCGCCTATAAGGGCGCACACACAGCAGCATGGAGCTTTCATGGACACACCATCACCTCGTCCAATTCCCCAGTTTCACCAGGTTCGCCCGATCTTCATCACCATCGTGAGTGTCGTCTGGCTGATTCTCTATTGGAGTTTCGGCGCGCTCGTCATCGCGCAACTGCCCGGCGAAGGGGCGCTGTCGGTCTGGACCACCTGGCGGTTCTTTGTGGTGGGCTTCTTGCCGGTGCTCTTTTTTGGGGCGCCAGCCACACTGATCGGTATTCTCCAACAGCATGTGGCGGGCGCTTTCATACCGCCCGCATTGACGGGGCCGCCGGCTCCTCCCCTCTTGTGGCAAGCACGACAGGGGAACAACCCGTGGTTCCTCGGCTTCAACCGGCTGCTGTTGTTTTGGTTGCCAGCGGTCGTGGTCGCGCTCGGATTTCTGCTGTTCTTCTTTCCCGGTGGTGTGGCGCGCGGCACGGTGCCGTTTGTGCTGGCTGGACTTGGCGCCCTGTTAGCCGGGGTCGTGGCGGCCACCTCAAGTGGGACGCCGTTCTTGCATGAAATCCACGTCGCGGCGGAACATCGCCGATGGCAAGGATCGTTTTTCTCCTATCTCTTCTGGCGACACGGATTGCCGTGGGGAGTGGGCAACGGCGTCATCACCGCCATTATCGCCAGCGCGGTCTTTCCGCTGACGCCTGAAGGGAGCTATGGCGCTATTCCCGCGTCGGCATTGGGCATCGATACGGTGATTACGGGACTGATGCTCTGTTTCTTCATGGCGGTGTCCGCGCATCCGCATGCGTGGGTCGATGCCAAACTCGGAGTGATTCGCGCGCCGGATGCCACGTCCTCACCAGCGCGTCCTGGCCGGGTGGCGTGGTTCACGGGTGCGAGTCTAGGCTTTGCGTTGCTGGTCTTTCTTGCGCTGAAAGTCCTGGGAATAGTCGATCTTTCGTTTCCGGCGATGGTCGCGTGGAAAGGGATTTCCGCGACGGTGATCGCCGGCATCGCGGCAATGGTGACCGCGCATTGGACGTTGGCGCGGGAGCGCGCGTAGAGGACATGACTCGCACCAAAAGCCGCCGCACAAAGCAACCGGCTACAACTCCTCGGTCAGTCGCGGTGGATGCTCACCAATCGCATACAAAGCCCGACGTAGGTTCACTAATCCTGGTCGATTGAGATGAAGCGCGGAAATAGTTGCTCGACCAACCGACGTGAGACCGACCATGAGCGTAAAGTCACCATTCCAGGAAAAATGCACTTGCCAGTGCTGTTCGCGGGGGTGAAACAAAGGAACCGGAGCGTCGGTGATGGGGTCCGGTGCCACGGATCGCTTGGACTTATGTTGGTTACAACCCTGGCAGCAGAATGCAAGATTCTCTTCCGTTGTTAATCCGCCACGACTGCGCGGGTTGATGTGATCAATCGCAAAGGGATCCGATGAATACCGTTCCTGCGTGCGACAGTATTCACAACACCGATTCGCGCGATCCGCGACGAAGCGGCGCAGTTCGGCTGGAACACGCCGCTCAGACATTGTCGGGGAACCGGATGCCGAGGTGATCCATGAGGGCCGGTAAACTCACTCCACGCAATTGCGCCAACTCGACCAGGGCAGTCATACGTTCGGCGTGGAGTTCTTCAGTCCGGTCGGTAAGCCGCGTCAATTCCTCATATTCGGTGTCAGAAAGCGACTCGTCTTCCCGTTTGGCTCTCAACGTCGCCACGCGACGAAGGAGTTCAGGTGGTAAGCCCTGATTAATACGCATGAGCAAAGCCGACTCCGCAACCGACAAGTGTTCCGCTTTGCGCCGAGCCTGAAGGGCGAGCACTCGGTCGAACACTTGCTCAAGTTCTGGCAAGCTGAGGTGCGATACAGCGGAAAGAATCTGTTCCGTTGATGACTGACTTGACGACGTTTCCATGTTCAAAACCTCTATTACGCTTCCGGCAGCGTCTACCGAAGCATCAAACTGAGCAAGACCACACTTGGCACGATGCAGGTATACGCCGCAAGGTAGAATTTGCGATACACCCCGGGCAATTCCTTCGGTCCGATAGTGAAGAAGCGCCGTTGCCGATACAGGGGGATGCGGGCGCAGATCAGAAGGATCACTCCCGCCCCTCCAAGGGCAAGTGCCAGACGAAACAACGAAGAATCCCAGGGGTTTCTCTTTACGGGGATCCCCACCATCGTAACCAACATGAGAAAGATTGCCCCAAACAGGGAAAAGAGGAACGCCATATCCGGCGGGAAGTCCCAGTTGCTGGATCGCTTTTCTCGGGTGGTGCTCATAGGGGAAAATCCTCCAGTGGCCGGCTTACCGAGCAGCAAGTGTTTTCAACACTTCGAGGGACGGCGCGAAAAACGTCGCGCCCGAGACCGCTTGGGTGTAATCCATGAGGTGGTCATGGAGCCCGTCACCACTGGCGCCCAGCATGCGGCCGAGCATCTTTTCCGGGATGTCCAACGTTTTACTGTAGGCGATGAAAAACAGCCCCGCTTCCGACACCGTGCCATACGGAAAGCTGTGACGCACGATCTCTAGCTCCTCGCCGTTTTCTTCCATCACCACACGACTGATATGCGCGGTGGGTGGTTTGGCTTTGGCCGAGAGTTCCGTGCTGTCTTTTTTCTTGCGGCCAATCGCCTTCTCTTGCTCCGCGGTCGGCACTGTCGCCCATTTCTTCAGGTTGTGCACGTATCGTTGCGTGAAGACATAACTCCCCCCAGCAAAGGATTTATCTTCGTCGCCGATCAAAGCCACCTGCGTGCGGTCTTTCGCGCCAGACGGATTCTCGGTGCCATCAATGAATCCGGTCAGGTCACGCGAGTCGAGATATTGAAACCCGTGGACCTCGTCCATCACTTCGACCATGTCACCAAGTTGGGCGCGGAGACGCATGGCCAATTCAAAGTTGAGGTCGTGACGTTTCGAGAGCACATGGAGAAGCACATCGCCCCCCGTGCTTGGCGCTCGTAAGGAGCCGCTCTCGATTGCCGTGAACGGGTGTAAGCCTGAAGGACGTTTGTTCGGAGAGATCACGTCCCACAAGGGGGAACCGACTCCCACCGTGCCGACCAGTTTCGCGCGAGGATCAACCGCGCCGACTTTCTCGACGAGCGCGGGGACGCCAGTCAGGGCTTTCGCAACGGCGCGTCCGTTCGTGGGGGGATTGAGGACTCGGAGAATCAAAAACAGCGCGTTTGGACTTGGGGCGGGAATAATTCCTGCTTGCGGATGAGGCATGATGCATTCCTTTCGCTCGTGAACAATTTGCCGACAGGAGCATGCTTACCCAAATCGCGTGAGAATTTTAAGTCCATCCCCAAGATTGAGAGGGGGCTACTTCGACGTGTCCGAACCGGCTTGTGGATTTATAGCCGCAGACATCGAGCAATAATGTTGCGTTGAATATCGGAAGTGCCCGAATAGAGCAGGCTGCCAACGGAATCTCGGAGGTCGCGCTCAAGTCCTTGCTCGGTCATGTAC
>JABFSC010000337.1 GCA_013140885.1 Deltaproteobacteria bacterium
AGTTGCAGCCGCGGGATGATGCCCGCACGCGACGCCAGAAAGTGATCGGCAAAGTGCTGGAGTTAGACCGCACCCTCGAAGACACCTTGCCCTACCTGTATGCCCTGCTCGGCGTGGAAGAACAGCCCTCCCCGTTACAGCAGATGGACCCGCGGATTCGACAGCAGCGGACGTTTGCAGCACTCAAGCAGCTCTTTCTCCGGGAAAGTCTCAACCAGCCGCTCATGCTGATCTTCGAAGACCTGCACTGGATTGATGAGGAGACGCAAGGATTCCTTGATGTCCTGAGTGAGAGTGTGGCCAGCGCCAAGCTGTTGCTGTTAACCAACTATCGCCCGGAGTATCGGCATGAGTGGGGACAGAAGACGTACTACACGCAGTTGCGGTTAGCGCCGTTCGGCAAAGCGGAGGCGGAGGAATTTCTCACCGCGTTGCTGGGCGACACCGTAGGGGTGCAGCATGCCGCGCCCCTACAAGATCTCAAACACCTCATTTTAGAGAAAACCGAAGGCACGCCGTTTTTTATGGAAGAGATTGTCCAAGAGTTGGTGGAACAGGGAGTGCTTAAGCAAGACTCTTCCGTAGGGTGGGTCGTGACCCACCCTACGACCGCGCTGCAACTGCCCCCTACCGTGCAAGGCGTGCTGGCCGCTCGCATTGATCGCTTGGCCCCAGACGAGAAAGCCCTCCTCCAACAACTTGCGGTCATCGGGCGGGAGTTTCCCTTAAGCTTGGTCCGGCACGTCATCCCTCAACCCGAAGAAGAATTGTATCGCGTCCTCGCCGCGTTACAGCGCAAAGAGTTTCTCTATGAACAGCCGGCCTTGCCTGAGCCAGACTACATCTTTAAGCACGCCCTGACGCAGGAGGTCGCCTACGGCACGGTGCTGCACGAGCGGCGTAAAGCCTTGCATGAGCGCACGGCGCAGGCAATCGAAGCACTCTACAGCGCCACCCTGGACGAGCACTACAGCGACTTGGCGCATCACTACACGCGCAGTGGCAATACACAGAAAGCCGTCGAGTACCTGCACTTGGCCGGGCAACAGGCGGTACAACGCTCGGCCAATGCGGAAGCGATCACTCATCTGACCACCGCCTTAGATCTCCTCAACACATTGTCCGACACCCGCGAGCGCGCCCAACAAGAACTTATGCTACAGGTCACTCTGGGCGTGCCGTTACTGGTCACCAAGGGTTTTTCCTCACCGGAAGTGCAAGCTACCTATGCCCGCGCACGGGAGCTGGGCCAACAGGTCGGGGAGACCCACCAGCTCTTCCGGGTCCTCTTTGGGCTGCGGACGTTTCACCAGGTGCGGGGCGAGTTTCTCACGGCGCGCGAGCTGGGGGAGCAACTCCTGGGCCTGGCCCAGCGGGAGCACGACCCGGCCTTGCTCGTGGAGGCCTATCGGGCAGTGGGCAGCACCTTATTCTATCTGGGGGAGTTCGGCGCTGCCCAGACGCACCTGGAGCAGGGGATTGCCCTGTATGACTCTCGGCATCGCCACTCCCATGTGTTCCTCTACGGCGGCATAGAGCCAGGGGTCTTTGGCCTTTCCTTTGCAGCCTTGGTCCTCTGGCATCTGGGCTATCCGGACCAGGCGCTCCAGAAGAGCAAGGCAGCGTGTACCCTGGCCCAAGAGCTGTCTTATCCATTCAGCTTGGCCACCGCCCAAGTTCATGCTGCCATGTCGTACCAGCTCCGTCGGGAAAGAGCACTGACCCAAGAGTGGGCCGAGGTAGGCATCACCCTCGCGCGCGAGCACGGATTTCCAGTGCCCTTAGGGCAAGGGACTGTCCTACAGGGCTGGGCGCTCGCCGAGCAGGGACAGATCGAAGAGGGGATGAGCAAGATCCGCCAAGGACTGGCCACCTGGCAAGCCATAGAAGCAGGGATATATCGGTCATATTATCTTGCCCTGCTAGCCGAGGCGTATGGAAAGACAGGACAGGTAGAGGAAGGGTTGGCTGCGCTGGCCGAGGCGCTGGAGGCGGTGGACAGAACTGGGGAACGTTTTTACGAGGCAGAGCTGTATCGGCTCAAGGGAACGCTAACGCTAGAGGCTGGAGGCTGGAGACCAGAGACTGGTCCCTCCTCCTCCCAAGCCTCAAGCCTCAAGCCTCTAGTCTCACAGGCGGTGGTACAGGAAGCCGAAGCGTGTTTTCACAAGGCGATCGAGATTGCTCAGCGCCAGCAGGCCAAGTCGCTGGAGTTGCGCGCGGCAACGAGCCTGGCGCGGCTGTGGCAGCAGCAGGGCAAGACGGAAGAGGCCCGGCAGTTGCTGGCTGAGATCTACGGCTGGTTCACGGAGGGATTTGACACCAATGACTTGCAAGCGGCGCAAGCATTGTTGGGAGAGTTGCACTAAAGGAGATACTCATCACCCAAGAAGAGATCACCGGAGCACTGAAGCTCCTGAGTTGACACCCGTTCGCGTCTGGCGAAGTGAGGACAACCCCGCGCTTCTCGTATATGGTTTGAGCGATTATCGTCACAACCTATATTGGGGAGGCGAGCGCAATCGCATCCCGCAAACGGAGGAATTTAATGGAACGTCCTTTACGCTTTGGTATTTTCATGGCGCCTTTTCATCCCGCCGGGCAGAACCCGACCCTCGCCTTGGAGCGCGATCTCGAACTCGTTGTTCGTCTCGACGAGCTGGGCTACGACGAAGCCTGGATTGGCGAACATCACTCCGCGGGGCTGGAGATTATCGCATCACCTGAAGTGTTTATCGCCGCCGCCGCTCAGCGGACCCGTCACATTCGCCTGGGAACCGGCGTCAGCTCCCTGCCGTATCATCATCCCCTCATGCTCGTGGATCGCATGGTGCTGCTGGATCATCTCACGCGTGGACGGGTGATGTTTGGTGTCGGGCCTGGCGCGTTACCGTCCGACGCTCACATGATGGGCATTGATCCCGCGACGCAACGTCAGCGCATGGAGGAATCGCTGGGAGCGATCATGGCGCTGCTCACATCCGATGAGCCGGTTTCGATCCAGACGGATTGGTTTACTCTGCGTGACGCGCGTCTCCAACTGCGACCGTACACCTATCCGCATTTTGAGATCGCCGTGGCCGCGACCGTGTCTCCGGCTGGCCCTCGGACCGCAGGTCGGTATGGCGCTGGAGTCCTCTCGCTTGGCGCGACCAGCATGGGCGGGTTCGCGGTGTTGGGCGATCATTGGAAGATTTGGAATGAGCAGGCGAAGAAGTATGGCCATCAGGTGGATCGTTCGACGTGGCGATTGGTGGGCCCCATGCACATCGCGCCCACGCGCAAGCAGGCATTCGAGGAAGTGGAATACGGCATTCACGAGTGGGTGGATTACTTCCGCAATATCGTGGCGCTCCCGCTCGCGCCGGAAGAGCCGGACCCACGCAAATGGCCACAAGCCTTGGTTGATTCCGGTGCCGCCGTTATCGGCAGCCCAGATGATGCCGCCGCCCAGCTTGCGCGCTTGAAGAAGCAGTCTGGTGGGTTTGGCTGTTTCCTGATTATGGCGAATGACTGGGTGGAACGGCGGGCGTCGCTGGCTTCCTACGAGTTGTTGGCGAAAGAAGTGTTCCCACGTTTCCAAGGGTCGGGCGACCTGACGGTGAATTCGCGAGAGTGGTGTCGGCAAGATCACGACCGTCTCATCGGCGGCGCGATGAACGCGGTGCTCAAGGAAATCGAGAAGCACGAGAAAGAGACTGGGTATCGGGTGGCTGTGGCTGGGCCACCGCCGCAGCGGTAGGGCGATCTCAGGCAAGTCCAGGGCAAGTCAAAGACCTGCCCTGGACTTGCCCTAGACCTGCAGCGACTTGTCTTGCCGGGTCAACGGCGTCAGATACATCCACGCCGCTTGTGGCGCACCGGAGCGCCGCACGGCGGCTTGCACCTGCAATAAGAGCTTGCCGACTTCGGTCTGGGTGAAGAACCACGCCTCAGCCTGCCGCGCGGCGGGAACATGCTCAGCCAACGATAACGCCGCTTCCTCATAATAGGCCCGCAGGTCCGCGGCACACAACGTGAGCCCACCCGGAAGACCCGCCTGATCGGGCGGAGTCCCGCCCGCGATCGCCACCAACCCCGCGACCGCGTCCCGGATTGTTTCCAGGGTCAGAATTTTACCAAATGACGTGCGTCCCGTGCGAGCGAAGGTCCGTTCGTAGGCGGCACGGAGGCCGTTGGCTTCATCCACCGCCGGATGAAGCGTGGCATCGAACCGTGGCGGCAGTAGGCACACCAACGCTTCACCACCAATATCCTCAATCACTTCTGGATATTGCGCGAGGATAGGGACCTTGTTTGCTGGGGTATCGAGTAAGGCGAACGCGGCGGCCAAGACGCGATGTTGCCCGTGGGCGTCGAGCGGGCGACCCAAAGGACGACCCAAGGGAAATTCGCAATAGAGCGCGCGTGGGGCTTTGGCCCGTTCCGCCTGACCACGAACCGCCACCAGTGAGACGGTCGCCAACCCGTGCGCCTCGAAGACATTGGCCAGCACACCAACGGTGCGCGTGCAGAGCGGTCACACAGGGGTGAGCAAAGCGACATCCACGCCATCGTCGCGCAGGAGACGCGCGGCGGCGGGTCCGGTATCCAGCCGCATGGTGGCCAAGTTGTGATCAAGCTGCGCGCCCATGAACGAGATATGCTGCGAGGCGACCGAGCCGATGACCTTGCGGGCGGCGAGTTCATTGAGCCGGTCGATGGGATAGACGACATTGAGATCAAGCGCGAACCCACTGCGGTCGAAATTCGGACTGAAATGGGCAAGGCGCAGATTGCGCGCGGTGACATCGAACACCGAGAAACTCTCATCCCCCGGTTGCCAGTGCGCATTGCCCTCGGTGCGTAACCCGGCGGTGGTCACGATCGCCACGCGGGCGTTGGCGAGGGCTGGGGGTTGCGTGAACGGGGTGGACGCGAATTCGTACACCGGAACGTCGTTGACACGGGCGCGGACTTCTTGGTCCGTGTTGTGAGTAGTAGCCATCGTGCGTGCTCCTTTGCCGGGGGTTGTAGCAGGGCGCGGGGTCGATTGCCAGGGAAATGGAGACGAGGCGGATGTCCGTGTCGCGATTCATGTCGCGATACTGTCGCGATACTCTACAACTTATTGATTTTTAAGATATATCGAATCGCCCTAGCGGCGCCAACGGTCTTCGCGACACCGTGCTGGACGAGGGCGCGCAGGTCGCGTTGCAGTGTTCGCCGGTTGACTCCAGGGCACAGCGCCGCCAATTCCTCCGATGGATTTCGCGAATCAAGACTTCGGTGACGGGTCCACCGTCATTGAGATAGCCGCTGACGAACTCGAAGGCATCACGGTAATTCAGCAGTTCGCGTACGTCGTCGGGATCGGTTCCCGCGAGGACCTCGCCAGCCAGCAACCGCTCCGCTTGCTCCAGGGTCAGCCGAGTGCCTTCGATATGGGTGGTGTGATGCGCTTCCAGTAGGAAGGCGTGGGACCGCATGGTCGCCAGCCAATCTTCGGACAGCTTCGCCGCGTCAAGGAATCCGCGTGCCCGCTCAATGCGGGTCATGCCTGCCGCCATGCGGTTGGAAATGGTGAATGTTGGTTGAAAACGACCAGCCATAATCGGATGTTCCCAGTGTTCCGGGGCGGCTTCGCACGAACGCGCCACCATTTCGGACTGGCGAGATGTCCCAAGTGCGGTGGACATTTGGCTAAAATCACCAAGCTTAGCAGTCAGGGTATGGCGCGCTCGGCAAAAGGGCAACCTCTTGGATGATTGGTGGTCTCGCCTGTGATCCATAGTAGGGGCTGGCCTGATGCCAAGGTCTCCCCTACTATTTTTCGCCATGAAGAAAGGAGATTCCCGTGACGAATAATGAGCTGATTATTGACTGCGACGGACACATCCTCGAACCGCCCGACTTGTGGGAAAAGTACCTCGAACCGAAGTATCGCGACCGCGCGTTGCGCATTCGCATGGGGGACGACGGCTACGAATATCTGGAGATCGACACCAAACGCGCGAAACTCACTCGCCCGGGCGCGCTCGGCACGATGGGGGGCATGGGGAGAGACGTGGATGCCGCTCGCAAGCTGCGGGAGCAGGTGGCGCGTGGCGAGATCCGAGCGGAAGATGTGCGCGCGTTGAAGCCGAAGCCAGAACAGACGTACCTCAAGGGCGCGGGCTTCGGCACGATGGATATGAAGGAACGGCTGCAAATGCTCGACCGGGAGGGCATGGCCAAGGCGCTGCTCTATCCGACGATTGGCTTGTTGTGGGAAGCCGAGCTGTTTGACGCTGAACTCTCTGGCGCGTATTGCCGGGCGTACAATCGCTGGATCGCCGATTTCTGTCGTGACTCGGGCGGACGGTTGGTGCCAATCGCGCATCTGTCGCTGGGCGATCCCGCCGAGGCCGCGCGCGAGCTTGAACGCGCGGTGAAGGATGGCTGCAAGGGCGCGTTTGTCTGTCCGTTCACCATCTCGCGGGTGCCGCATGGTGACCAGCAACATGATGCCGTCTTCGCGGCGGCCCAGGACCTCAATGTACCCTTCGCCATTCATCCAACGTTTGAGCCGGCGGCGTGGGGACTCCATCATCGCTACGACCGCTTCCAATGGGCGGCGTGGTATTACGACCTGTTTGCTGGCCAAGGCGTCCAGCATGCGTTTGGCACCTTCTTTCAGTTGGGCGTCTTCGAGCGGTTCCCGCGTCTGCGCGTGGTGGTGCTCGAGTCACAAGCTGGCTGGATCGGATTTTTCCTGGATCGCGCCGATGCCATCTACACGGGGACGCCGTTGGGGGCAACGGTGCGACTCAAGGAGAAGCCGTCCTATTACTTCAAGCGGCAGTGCTATATCTCCGCCGATCCTGACGAACGCACGATCTCCGCGATGATGAGCATTGTGGGAGAAGACCGCTTCTTCTGGGCGACGGATTATCCACATCCGGATCATCCGGCCAACTACCTGGAAGAGCTGCGGGAGATGATCGCGCCGATGTCGCCTTCCGCGCGACGAGCGGTGTTAGGGGAGAATGTCGCGCAGGCGTATGCGTTGTCTTAACGAATGGGAGTTGGGAGTTAGGATTTGAGACTTGGGACTTGAGACCTGAGACTGGTAATTCCCTTCCCCACAAGTCTCTAGCCTCCAGTCTCAAGCCTCAATCAAAAGGAGGGTGATATGAGCGCGGAACTAACAGGACAAGTCGCCATTGTTACTGGTGGAGCATCCGGCATTGGACGTGCCACCGTGCTTGGCTTGATTCAAGCCGGGGCAACCGTTGCCGTACTCGACCGGGATGAAGCTGGCGTGAATGCCGTGGTCGAACAGGGCAAACAAGCTGGAGGAAAGACAGTCGCCTTTCCCTTCGACCTCGCGAACTCCAAGCAGATTCCTGATGTGGTGGCCCGTGTTCTCCAGCAACTCGGCCGCATCGACATTTTGATCAATTGCGCTGGGGTGACGGGCCGATTCCAGAGCTTGCTCGAAATGGAAGAAGACAACTGGGACTTCGTGCAAGCGGTGAACCTCAAAGCGGCGATGCTGATGATGAAGCATGTCGCGCGTCACATCATTGATCGCGGCGGAGGTGGGCGTATCGTGAACATCAGTTCCAGTTCCGCCTTTCGCGCGCGGAACTCGCCGATAGCCTACGCCAGTTCCAAGGCGGCGCTGGTCCAATTGACACGCAGTACCGCTGCCGAATTGGGTCCGCATAACATCAATGTGAACGCCGTCGCGCCTGGCATTACCGCCACGGCGATGACGAAAGCGCTGGGTGATGCCGAGGCACTGCAAAAAGCCGCGTCGAGCGGGCCGCTGGAAAATCTGTTTCATCGCGTCGCGCAACCAGAAGATGTCGCCGCGGCGATTGTCTTTCTGTGCTTACCTGGTAGCCGTCAGATTACCGGACAAACCATTCACACCAGCGCCGGCGCGGTGGTGTAGGGACGCTCCGCTGGGGCGCTTCTCGCGCTTCCCAACAAACAAAAACCCCCGGAGAGGCGATATGCCCTCTCCGGGGGTTTTTGTTTGTTGGAGAATCAGAACAGCTAACCGATGTTGCTGCCTAGCGGGCTACGCCATTGCGGAGCAACGTGCCAGAGGTGGCTCCCGTGCAGATGCCATCATTGAAGGTGATTTCACCGTTGACCATGATGTGCCGATACCCGTCAGCCTTCTGTACGCGCCGCCATTCGTTGGCGGGAAGATCGTAGAGGATTTCGCTCGGCCGTGAGTTGACGGTGTTGAGGTCGTACATCACGATGTCCGCCGCCATACCTTCGCGCAGAGTGCCACGATCCTTGAAGCCCGCCGCCCATGCCATCAAACCGCTCAGCCGGAAATGGGCCTCTTCGAGTGACAAGATACCGGTCTCGCGTACCAACCACGACAACACTTCAGTGGGATAGATCGCCGGAGTGATGAACTTCACATGCGCGCCGCCGTCCGAGACGCCCGGCATCGTGTACGGGGAATTCATCAGGTCCTTGTAGCCAGCGATATTCGCGTTTTCAATCGGACCCGCCCATTCGGTGCGGAGGTCGTCCGCCACGGAGAGGTCGAGCATCGCGTCAATGACGTGCTTACCTTCCTTCTCGGCGATCTGTGTAACCGACATGCCCTCGTATTTCAGTTTGAGGTCGGTATTGCGCACCTTGCGGGCAATGAACTTGTGGAATTCGCCAAAGACGATGTTGAGGGTTTCCATGCCGCCCGCATCGTAGTCGGCGCGCATTTCCGCGCGCAGTTCAGGGCGGGACATCTTGGCTTTGCGTTCCTCGACGGTGCCCAGGGTCGCATCCTTCCACGATGGGATACTGTCGAACAGGTTCCAGTCTTCGAGGGTCATGCGCACGGGAGCGCGGGCCGTGACCGCTTGTCCGAACACGCGCACGCCACGCGAGTTGGCCGCTTCGACCCAGTTCAATTGGGCTTTATGCGATTCTGGGTGCCGATCGCTGACAATGATCGCATTGTACAACAGCGGGCGTCCACTGATGTCGGCCATCTTCTCTAGGAACCGGAAATCTTCGTCAACGCTGAACTTGGCATCAGTTGCCCCGGACTGCGTGAATTGGATACAGCCATCGCCCTCGTCCGCCATGGCCTGGGCCATCGCGTTGTAGAAACTATCGGGCAAAATATCGGTGATCATCGGTGTGCCATCGTAGTCGCGTTGCACGGAGACGCGGCCTTCCGGCACCAAGCGCTGGGCGGACCAACCTGCGGCGCCCGCACCCACGGCTTCGTGATAGAGACGGACGATCTTGGCCATTTCCGCCTCATTGGGGAACCGTTTCTTGGCATCGTCAAAGCCGCCCATGACGTAGGCTACGGCTGGGGCGATAGGGAAGAGATGAGAAACGTTCACGCCCAGCGGCATGTGTGACAGCCGGTCCATGTATTGCGGGAAGGTTTCCCAATCGATTTTCATCGACACACGCATCGGTTCCAGAGGAATCGCTTCCGTGCGGGAGAGGGCGAGCATGGCGCGGTCAGCATCTTGTGGGCGGAGCGGAGCAAATCCGAATCCGCAGTTACCGATGGTGACCGAAGTCACGCCGTGCCAACTGCCAATCGTGCAATACGGGTCCCAATGCAGTTGCGCATCATAGTGGGTGTGCAGGTCAATGAATCCGGGGGCGACAATCAGCCCGGTGGCATCGACGACCTTGGTGGCATCACTGCTGTTGAGGCGACCAATCTTGGCGATCTTGCCATTCTTGATGCCGATGTCCGCGCGATAGCGAGGAACCCGTGTTCCGTCGACGACCGTGCCGTTTTTAATGATGGTATCAAACTGTGGCATAACTCCTCCTTTTTGAAGTTAGTATACTGTTGTTGCCGTTGTTGCTTGAATCCGTTGCCAATAAACTCGCCCTGAAGGCAGTTGTCAACAGCTCTCTTTTCTCCAGGATTTCCTAGCCAAGATTAAAGATGCGTGCCCCATTATCCCACAGGAGCTTCCGTTTGGATTCTTGCGAGATCGGTTGCTTGAGCATCGCTTCGACACCCCACGGGTAGGTGCCGTCGGGATGCGGATAATCACTATCCCACGTGAAATTGTCGTCGCCGACCAGTTCCACGGCGGCTTTCATCGTCGGCTCGTCGCCACGAAACGCGACACAGATGTTGCTACGGAAGTATTCCGTCGGACGGCGCGTGAGATACTCGTGCTCGGCGTTGCCGCTGAAATTCCAGTGCTGCTCCATGCGTTGCAGCCAGTAGGGCGTCCAGCCGCCGTCCCCCTCGACATGGATCACTTTCAGTGTGGGCAGCTTCTCGAAGATACCGAACCAAATCAGTCCGGCCATGGCCGCCATCGCCTCAAAGGGGTGTGACAAGATGTGACCACTGGTGTGCGTCTCCATGCGGTCACCAAATGACGGGACAGAGGACGAGGCGGAATCATGGGTCGAAATCGGCTTCCCGCTCTTTGCGATCTCCCCCCAGAGCGGCAGGTAATCGTCATGCCACAGGGTGCGGCCACCGACAGGGTTCGGGCGCATGTAGTAGCTGACGCATCCTTTCTGAGAAGCTCGTTGGGCCTCTGTGATGGCCTCTTCGAGATCTTGCATGGGCAACGCCGCCGCCCAGCGCAGACGGTTTGGCGCGATGGACGTGTAGTCCGCCGCCCAATTGTTATAGGCCCGGCAACAGGCGGCGAGCAGCTTGGTGTCGCGGAACTCGCGGCCCAGCATTTGCCCAGTGAAGGTTGGATAGAGGATCTGAACATCCACGCCTTGCTCATCCATATCCGCCAAGCGGCTTTCGGCGCTGAAGCCGGTTTGGCGGGCTTTGTCGAAACGGTCCATCGCCTTCTGGGCCGCCTTGAGAAACGCGGGCGCCGCCATGGGATATTTGCCTTTCTCGCGGGTGAACGACTCCCCTTCCACGAGGAAGGTCCGTCGCCCTGACCCCGGAGCCTGGCCCATTTTCGGAGCCTGCGACTTATACGCATCCTCCATGTGTCGCTCCCACAGCCATTCTGGTTCCATCATGTGAGAATCCGTGTCGATAATCTTAAAGCCGTCGCGCATAGTTCGTGCTCCTCCTGCTTGTGTCTGTACCGGTGATTAGGCATTTCGTTAGCCTTGTCTCTGGTGGTCTGTCAAGGGTGAAGTGTGGCGTGGTCGGGCGCGCTCGTGGCCGCTCCCCCGTCGCCTAGTCCATCAAGCACTTCCGCACGAGTTCCGTGTCGAGATATTCCTGCATCATGGCGATTTTGCCATTGGTGACGCGCCACACGCGGCAGTAGGTGTTGTTGTAGTCCTTGCCATCTTTCGTGCGGGCCTTGCCGTGTGATTGCTCGGCCACATACTCACCATCGGCGATGAGATTCTCAATGGTCATGGCGATAGCGCCACCATTTTCGAGGCGCGCGGCCAAGGCGTTGCGCAGCCCCTTAAGCACCTTCTGCTTCCCGTGAATCGGGGGGAACACCGCGCCCATGACTTGCAGCGTGACATCATCAGCCGCATCTCCCATGAATCCATCCAGATCGCCGCGACCAATGGCGGCGATGGCGCGACGCACGATTTCCTTGTTTTGCTCTTGCGTTTGTTCCGACGACATACTCCCTCCTTTATGTATCGTGATACGGGTTTAGGCGAATGGACACACTTTCGCGCCACGGACGGACGCGGGTTTCTCCGTGCAGCGCGCATGCCAGGCGACGACCTTGGGAAAGTCCTGGTCCACTTTCAGATACTCCCGCGCGCTATAGCCCCAGTCCAGACAGCCCACCCACGGGAACGTGGCGATGTCGGCGATCGTGTACTCGTTACCAATCAGATAGTGATGGTCCCCCAACTGGGTTTCCAAAACGCCGAGTAGTCGCCGCACTTCATTGGTGTAGCGCTCAATGGGATAGGGAAGTTTCTCCTTGGCATAGCGGTAGAAATGGCCAAACTGACCGAACATCGGACCGACGCCACCCATCTGAAAGAAGAGCCACTGAACACATTCGCTCCGTCGGCGGGGATCGGCGGGAATGAGTTTGCCGGTCTTCTCCGCCAGATACAACAAAATCGCGCCAGACTCGAAGACCGCGAGTGGTTTGCCATCGGGACCTTTGGGGTCCAGCAGCGCGGGGATTTTCGAGTTGGGATTGACGGCCTTGAACTCGTCGAGGAATTGGTCGTTCTGCATGATGTTGACGGTATGGGCTTCGTAGGGCAGGCCCATTTCCTCCAGCGCGATGCTGACCTTATGTCCATTCGGTGTCGCCAGCGAATAGAGCTGAATCCAGTCGGGATGGTCAATCGGCCACTTCAGTGGTGTGCTCATACAGTCTCCTCACGGACAGAAAAAGATTGTCCTCTCCTTATGCAGGTCTTTCGCGCCTTGCAACCCCAGGGGAATTTGATGAGGTACGACTGTAAGCTCGGCAAGAGTTGAGCAACGGCTTCCAGGTTCCCTCTCCCGGCTGGGAGAGGGGCAGGGTGAGGGGGATTGAATGATCCCTTCCTTATGAACGGAACGAACGGTGGAAACCCATCCGAAACTGTGGTAGCGGCAGCGGAGCAATGACCGAGTATCAATTCCATTTTACGGAGGGGAAAGTATGCAAGATCGCGGAAACGTCTGGAGTCAAAGAGGCAAGAACATCGCGCGCACCCTGTTGGGCATGAGTATCGCGCTTACGTTGGTGTCCACGGCTGTCGCGCAGGACACGCCAATGGGGGCAAAGTGGTGGCCATCGGAATGGGGGCCAGAGGATCAACGGGGCGCGGCGAACCGGATCACTCCGCAAAAAATTCTACAAGCGGTGAG
>JABFSC010000502.1 GCA_013140885.1 Deltaproteobacteria bacterium
TACTCAGGCTGAGCATGCCTTCCGGGGTCACAAAATGCGGAAACAACCATTTGATTTTCTTGACCACGTCCGGCGTGGCCGCGGGAATCACATCGGAAAACTCTGGATAGATGACCTCGGTGATTTTCGTGATGGTGACATCACCAACTTTCCATTTCATCGCGCACTGCCTCCTTGTAATGAGTTATGTCGGGTCCGAGACGAAAGCGCCCCGGTTCTTTTGGCTTCTCTCCGCATCGCGGAAGTCCTTTCGTCGGGCCTCTCTTAGCAAAAGAAACGCGGTTGGACTACTCGGTCGGGCATGCCGGGGGGAGCGGGTGCTCCCGCGGAGACTGACCGAGGAGGGGAATACGTTGAAGTCGCGGCCCAAGCACGATAGAACAAGCGGCGATTACGAACGAATCGCGGTCTTACCAGGAGTGCCTATGGATTTCGGATTTAGTGAGGAACAAGAACTGTTAAGAAAATCGGCGGCGGACTTCTTGAGTAAAGAATGTCCGATGACGTATGTCCGCCAAATGATGGAAGACGACCGGGGCTATGCTGACGCGGTGTGGAGTAAAATGGCCGAACTCGGCTGGACCGGACTCATCTATCCCGAAGAGTTCGGGGGCGCGGGCTTTTCGATGGTGGACCTCATCGTGGTGCTCGAAGAGATGGGCAAGGCGTCGTTGCCAGGGCCGTTTTTCTCGACCGTGTGTCTGGGGGGACTGACGATCCTCGAAGCTGGCAGTGACGAGCAAAAGAAAAAATACGTGCCGGGGCTCGCTGCTGGACAGACCAAGGCGACGCTCGCTTTCCTTGAGGAGAACGCCCGGTGGGACGAGAAAGGGATCAACCTCAAGACCCGCAAGGGCACGAAAAACTATAGCCTCAGCGGCGTCAAGTTGTTCGTGCCGGATGCGCATGTGGCTGACCTCATTGTCTGTGCCGCGCGCACGACGAGCGGCATCACGTTGTTCGTGGTCGAGCGGCAGCAGCCCGGCGTCAGCGTGCGGCAGCTCAAGACCATGGACCAGACCCGCAAGTTGTGCGAGGTCACGTTCGACAAGGTGTCCGTGGGAGCCGAGGCGATACTGGGGACGCCGGGGTCGGGCTGGACGGCGCTCAAGCGCGTGCTCGATTTCGCCAAAGTGGCGCTGAGCGCGGAGATGTGTGGCGGCGCGCAGCAGGTGCTCGATATGACCGTGGACTACGCCAAGGTGCGCGAACAGTTTGGCCGTCCGATTGGCTCGTTCCAGGCCATTCAACACAAATGCGCGAACATGTTGGTGCAGGTCGAAAGCGCCAAATCCGCGGCCTACTACGCGGCGTGGGCCGTGGCCAATAACTCCGCGGAAGCCCCGCTGGCCGCCGCGATGGCCAAAGCCTATTGCAGTGATGCGTTCCGACAAGTATCGGCGGAAGGCATTCAGGTGCATGGGGGCATCGGATTTACTTGGGAACATGACATCCATATTTATTTCAAGCGCGCCAAGGGGTCGGAAGTGACTTTTGGTGACGCCACGTGGAATCGCGAGTTGGTGGCGCAACTGACACTCGATCAAGAACCGCTGGCGACGGCATCGTAAAGGAGACACTATGGCTGACAAAAGCGACATCGGCAGAGTTGGTAAACCCGTGAAGATGCGGGTCGAAGAGGGGAAAATCCGCGAGTTCGCCAAGGCGATCAAGGATCCCAACCCGCTCTATGTGGACGAAGCGGCGGCCAAAGCGGAACGTGGCGGCATCATGCCCCCGCCCACATTTCTGATGACCCTGGCCCACTGGGATGATGGCGAAGGGCAGCCGCACGTCAAGTTGGACACTCGACGGATTCTGCATGGCGAACAAGAATTCGAGTTCTTCAAGCCAATCTACGCGGGGGACATCCTGACGGCGGTGACGAAAGTGACCAACGTCTTCGAGAAGAGCGGTGGTCGCGGGGGCACCATGACGTTTGTCGTGATGGATACCGACTTCACCAATCAAAAAAGCGAGAAAGTCGCCACGGCTCGCTTCACGGTCATCGAAACCGGCCAAGCGGTGGCGAGCTAAGAAGGAGACGTTATGGGTCGCGCGAAAATATATTTCGAGGATGTGAAAGAAGGGGGCGAGCTGCCCGCGTTCACGGTCGCGAATCTCACTCGTGGAGACTTCGTCAAATACGCGGGTGCCTCTGGCGACTTCACGCCGTTGCACTACGATCAAACCTTCGTCGAAGCCGCCGGGATTCCGACGGTGTTCGCGATGGGCATGCTCAACGCGGGGATTCTGAGTCGCCTAGCGGCGGATTATGTGGGATTGGAAAATCTCCGCAAGTATAAAGTCCGCTTCGCCACGCGGGTGTGGCCTGGGGATTCAGTGACCTGCAAGGGAACAGTGACGAAAAAGGCCGTGGAAAACGGCGAGAACATTGTTGAGGGCGACCTCACGCTGCTCAATCAAAAAGGCGAGGTCGCGATTCAGGGCAGCTTCCGCGCGGCGTTACCGTCGCGGGGGTAATGAGGTAAGGTAAGCGGTCAGCTATCAGCTATCAGCAAAACGAGGTGTTCCGCACCCTGGAGCCGCTCCTGTGTAGGCGCAATTGGACTCACTCTTCGGTGTTTTCTTGTCTGGCTGACGGCTGAACGCTGATAGCTGACCGCTTTCTTCCCGAGAGGTGCGTCAAGCAGCCACCGACATGGTGGTATGCGTGAGCACCGCGCGGCGACGTTTCTTTGGCGGCATTGCTGGTGGGTGCTCACGCCAGCGCTGTAACCCCAAACGGATATAGTCGGCATTCAAGCCGAGCGCCGCGCAGATATTCATAAACGAAAACGGCCAGTGCTGTTCATCGGAAAAGAACCAGTGCTCCGCATCCTTGGCCAGAGCCGCCGCGTCGGTTCCTTGGGCTTTCTGGAAACAATGCACGGCGTCCTCAAGCACGGCGCGCATGAGCGCTAACTCTCCGTAGGAAGAGTCCGCGTGTTCGGTGGAACCATAAAATTGTTCGGGTAAGACGGCCGCCGGGGGGAGAATTCGGCTGGCGGCGGACAGGTCATACAGAAAGAGCGGAAGTGCAGGTCGGCGAGATTTTTGGGATGACTGGGTTTTCATGGGGGTTTTTGGTGTCCTCCTGGCTCAGGAGAAACACGGAGGAGAAAAGAAGTTTCGCCCGATAATCCCGGTAAAGAGGAGGTTTTTCTGACCACCTTTTGGCGGGGGGAGCGTGTACAGGAAAAGACCTGCGAGGGATTGGTATCAAGAATATACAGCATGGTTATGCGTCAACATCCGCGGCATCCATCTCTTGGCGATGGGTAGCGACCTCCGAGACAAAATCGTCCCAGGTCGGGTCGTCCGCCCACATTCCCGCGAACTGTAACCAGGGATGCGCGGCTGAAGGACTCGTTTCGATCTCGATAGGAATAACTTCCGGGGCTTGGCTGAGATAGGCCATGAGCTGTTGCTTGATTTGCGCGAGCGCGGCTTCACGGGTCTCTTCCTCAATGACAACTTCCGGCCACTCGCGCACGCGGACGATGTACTTATTCTGTTTTTTTCTGAGGATCACATCGTATGTCATAACTACGTTCTCGCGGTTTAGGAAAGCTTTGTGAAAATGGGAGTCGCCGTCAGAGGGCCCATTTCAATCAATGTCAGGCGCATTGTCGGTCGCCATCAATGCTTTTTCGCATCCGGCTCCAGCTCGACCTGCATCGGCAACAGGAACCGCACAACCATGTTGTAGAAGCCGGTGTTGAGCGTGAGTTCGACGATCTGTTCGGGATCAAGGAACGCGCGCAGGGCATCGAAGGTCGTATCCGCCACGCGCACGTTCTGGGTGACTTCGGTGGCGTAGCGGATGACTGCTCGTTCTTGGTCATTAAACGCGGGGTCGGTTTCCCATGAGGCGAGATTGTCCACTTGTTCTGGCCGCACGCCGATCCGTTTGGCCAGCGCTTGGTGGTGGGTATATTCGTACTCGCAATTGGTCAGTCGTCCGACCGTCAAAATCGCGAGTT
>JABFSC010000488.1 GCA_013140885.1 Deltaproteobacteria bacterium
CCCTAAAGGATTCAATATGCCCCTTCGTGATTGCGCGACGAGAACCACCAGCATTAAAACTTTCGATGTAGTGTTTGATGTCAGGATGTGTGAGATAGGCTAACACATATCTAGGCTCAGCTAGTCGAGGATTGACTCTGATAATGGACACGTGTTGGTTCACTACAGCTGGCAGAATATGGTCAGGAACAATGCACGCTCGGCCGAACGTAACCCCGTCTCCTGTGATATTGAGGAGAATATCGCCAGATTGAAGGGAAACACCACTGAGGTTTTTCGCTTGTTCATCGGATATGTAAGCAAGACCATTCACCTCAAACCGCCTATCGAAAACGTTCTGGCTCCGGACCAAAACCCAACGGATTCGCTGAGAAAGATAATTAGCTTCTCCACCTGCTGGAGTTGCCCCAGAGCCAATCTTCTCGCTGAGGTTTCCTAGCGTGCAAACTGGCCAAGACTTGGGATGCCAGATAGGCGCTTTGTCAGTCATACCCCAACCCCCTCAAATTCTTCCGAATCGCCTTCTCCAACCGCGCACTCTCCTCAAACTGCGCCATCAACTGTGTCGTGAGCCGCGCCATTTTTTCCTCGAACGGTTCGCTGTCGGCGGCTTGTTCGGCTGCGCCGACATAGCGGCCTGGGGTAAGGACGTAGTCATGCGCCTTGATGTCACGGAGAGAGACGGATTTGCAGAAGCCGAGGGTGTCCTTGTATGCGACTACCCCCTCATCCTGGCCCTCTCCCCCACGGAGGCGAAGGGACTTTTTGGCGTTCGTCCGCAATGGAATCGACGATTCGCGTTTCCATGCGTGGAACGTGTCAACGATACGACCGATGTCTTTCTCGTCATCGAAGATGCGCAATACACGGTCCGTCATGTAGCCACATTGCCGCGCGTCGATGAACAGCACTTCGCCGTGGCGAGCCCGCCAGCCGTTGCGTGCGGCCTTGTTGCGCGTCAGCAGCCAAATGCACGCGGGAATCTGCGTGTTGGTGAATAGCTGCCCCGGCAACGCCACCATGCACTCAACCAAATCGGCTTCAATGATCGCCTTGCGAATTTCCCCCTCGTTGTTGGTGTTGGAACTCATCGAGCCATTGGCGAGCAGTAACGCCATGCTGCCGTTGGGCGCGAGGTGATGGATCATGTGCTGCAACCAGGCGAAGTTGGCGTTGCCACTTGGCGGTTGGCCGTATTTCCAGCGTGGGTCATCGTCGCGCACGCCAGCGTTCCATTCCTTCATGTTGAAAGGGGGATTGGCCATGATGTAGTCCGCGCGCAAGTCGGGATGCTGGTCACGGACGAAGGAATCCGCCGGTTCCTCGCCAAAATCGAAGTCCATGCCGCGAATCGCCATGTTCATGGCCGCTAACCGCCACGTGGTCGGATTGGATTCCTGCCCGTAAATCGAGAGCTGACCGACTCGCCCGCCGTGCTCCGCGACAAAGCGTTCCGATTGCACGAAGAACCCACCAGAGCCGCAGCAGGGGTCGTAGACGCGGCCTTGGAACGGCTGAAGCATGGAGACAATCAGCGTGACAATCGATTTGGGCGTGTAATACTGACCGCCCTTCTTGCCCTCGGCGCTGGCGAACTCACCGAGGAAGTATTCGTAGACGTGGCCGAGGATGTCCTTCGCCTTCAGCGTCTCATGGTGGAATGGCACCGTCGCGATCAAGTCGATCAACTCGCCGAGTTTGCCCGCGTCGATTTGCAAGCGCGCATAATCCTTGTTGAGGACGTTCTTGAGTTTGGGGTTGTCTTTCTCGATTGCCTCTAGCGCATCATCAAGCAAGCGCCCCAGGCTGACAAATTTGTAGGTGGTACGTTTGCCGTTCTTGACTTCGATTTCCGTCCCTGGGGCAACCTTGGCGTGGGCCTTGAGAAAATCCCAGCGTGCGAGCGTTGGCACCCAGAAGACATTCTTCTCGGTGTAGTAGTCGCGGACTTCGAGTTCCTCGGCGATCAGGGCTTCGTCATCGCCAAGGTAGTAGTCATTGCGAGGATCGCGAAACTGTCCGTGTAACTCTTCACGCCGCTCGTTGAAGGCGTCGGACACATACTTGAGAAAGATGAGCCCCAGCGCGACATGTTTGTAGACGGCGGCGTCCAGATTCGACCGCAGCTTGTCGGCGGTGGTCCAGAGGCGTTTGTCGAGGTCCTTGAGATACTGTGCTTCGGTTTGTTGCATAATCGGCCCGCTATCGAGAGGTCTTATCCGGCCACCGTCTCTCACGTCACCACCCCCGGTCGCCGCCGCCCAAACCCCGTCACTTGCTCAAACGCGTGCGCCAGTTGCAGCACGCCAAAATCATCGTGGTGACGACCAACGATTTGCACTCCGACTGGTAACCCTTCCGGTGTGAAGCCACACGGCACGGAAATCGCCGGCAGCCCGGTCACGGTGATGTAGTAACAGGAGCGCATCCAGTCGAGATAGGTGTCGAGCTTCACGCCGTTGATCTCGGTCACGTAGCGTTGCTTCACCTCGAACGGTGGCACTTGCGAGACCGGAAGAATCAAGAACTCATACCGCTCCATGAACTGCCGCACGCGCTGATACAACTCCGTGCGTTTGCGTTCCGCTTGGCCAATTTGTGGCCCCGTCAGCTTCTCGCCTTCTTCGATATTCCAGATCACCGTGTCCTTCATGTGCGCACGATGGGTACGCAGCATCTCCCCAAAACCCAACTCGAACAGCCACGCCCGCCACACACGAAAGGTCTCGTCCGCGTCCCGCAGATCGGGCTGCGCGTCCTCAATGGCGCAGCCGAGCGCGGCAAACACGCCGCGTTGCTTGTCGATCACCGCGGTCACCCGTGGATCAACCGGCAATCCGCCAAGATCTCGACTCCAGGCAATACGCACACCAGCGAAGTTGCGCTCTAGTGGGCGACGGAACCTTTCTCCAGGCTCACTGATTGAGAGTGGCGCACGAGAATCAGGTCCCGCGATGACACTCAACATCAGCGCGACATCTTGCACCGTGCGCGCCATCGGTCCTTCGACCGGCAGTGGACACCAGCCCACACGAGCAGGCCAGACCGGCACACGACCCGGCGAGGGACGAAACCCCACGACATTGCAAAAGCTGGCTGGGTTCCGCAGTGAACCACCTAAGTCACTGCCATCGGCGAGCGGTTGCATGCCGCACGCCAAGGCCACGGCGGCCCCCCCACTACTCCCACCACAGGTCTTGCTCAGGTCATACGGATTGAGTGTTTCGCCAAAGACCGGATTAAAGGTCTGTGACCCCGCGCCAAACTCCGGCGTGTTGGTCTTGCCAATGGTGATCGCGCCAGCACCGCGCAGACGTTCGACGATGATCTCGTCTTGTTCAGGCACGAAATCCCGGAAGATCGGTGACCCAAAGGTCGTGCGAATCCCCTTGGTCAAGACGAGGTCTTTATGGGCGATGGGCAATCCGTGCAGCGGTCCCACTGCCTCACCACGTGCCAGGGCTTCGTCGGCTTGGCGTGCATGCTCCAGCGCGCGTTCAGGCAAGAGGGTGACAATCGCGTTGACCTTGGGGTTGACCCGTTCAATCTGCGCAAGATGGGCTTCCATCACTTCGCGGCACGAGGCGGCTTTTGTCCGAATGCGCTGGGCGAGGTCGGTGGCTGTCAAGAAACAGAGGTCGGTGGTGGTCATCGTGGTGGTCATCGTAGTATGTCTCCTGAAGTGAGGGGATTTCCGGTAATGACAGAATCGCCTCTCTGTCATCAGCAAAGAGATGTTCCCGTCGGACGAGCCATGGACACCGTGAAGAAGATCAGACTGGAGGTCAAGTGATGCGCTATCTCGTCATGGTGGAGGGACCAAAGGACCGGATAGCAGCGTAGCGTGGTTTGTGAGGGACGAAGACTCCGTTGTGTTCGTGATCCTTTATGGTGATACTGTCGGACGTTGGTTGGGGAACACAGCATGCCAGCTTGGCTCATATTTTTACTGAGTGCGGGGGTGATTGTCATCGCGGGGACTCAACTCTCGCGTTATGGGGACCAGATTGCCGAGTTGACGGGACTTGGAGGTTTATGGATTGGTATGGTCCTGATGGCGGGCGCAACCTCGCTCCCCGAGTTGCTGACCGATATATTCGCGATCTGGCTGCACGCCCCGGACCTTGCCGTCGGGGACCTCTTTGGTAGCAACATGGCCAATATGTTGATCTTGGCCATTATTGATCTCCTGTATCGAGAGAAGCGCGTGTGGCACCAGGCCGCCTATGAACAGGCGTTGACCGCCGCTTTGGCGATCGCACTCACGGGGGTGGCTGGTCTCTTCATATTGTCTCGGTCGAATCTTCAATTGTGGGGAGTTGGGCTTGGCAGTACGGTCATTGCCATCATCTATCTGTCCGGGATACGGGTGGTGTATCGACAGGAAGATATGCGACGACGGCAGCGCGAACGAGAGCGGATCGTTGAAGCCGAAGAACGAGGTCCCGACGCAATCCTTTCCTCTCGTGGACAACTCAAACGGGCAAGTATCGGCTTTGCTATCGCTGCTCTTGGTATCGTTCTCGCCGCCCCATTCTTGGCGACCTCGGCAAAAACCATTGCCGAGGAAACAGGGATCGGCATGACCTTCATTGGTACCTCGTTGGTGGCAGCCGCGACATCTTTACCGGAACTGGTGTCCTCACTCGCTGCCGTACGCTTAGGCGCGTTTGACTTGGCCGTAGGCAATCTCTTCGGCAGCAATGCCTTCAATATGGCGCTGCTCTTTCTTCTTGATGTTGTCCATCATCCCGACCCCCTGCTCAGTGTGGTGAGTGTCACACATACCGTTGCGGCTCTCCTTGGTATTGTGTTGATGAGTATTGGGCTCATGGGGATTATCTATCGAGCAGAGAGGCGATTCCTGTTGATCGAGCCGGATAGTGCGCTCATGATTCTGAGCTATGCTGCGGGAATGTGGGCGTTGTTTCGCTTAGGGGGAGGGTAGCCGTGACCTGCTAGGTCCCGTCACAACTGAAGCCTATATTCTTGTACGGGCAGATCTAGGTTCCCTCTCCCCACCGTAGAAGAGGGATAGGATGAAGAAGGGCTCCATTTGTATCCTCCCTCTTTTGTTCCTCTCT
The DNA here is from genome assembly GCA_013140885.1 of Deltaproteobacteria bacterium. Taxonomy (GTDB): domain Bacteria; phylum Desulfobacterota; class Binatia; order Bin18; family Bin18; genus JABFSC01. The sequence goes on from JABFSC010000488.1 coordinate 5,085, forward strand.
CCCCTCCAGTATCACTCAGAGAATGACCTCCCTCCGAAACACCTTCAACTATTTGCGTGCCCGTCTTGATCGAGTCCAACCCTTCTCCCTGGTCGCTTTGGCGTGCGCGGTTGGGCTTATCACTGGATGTGGTGCGATTGTCTTTGCCGAGCTGATCAATCTGGTTCAACGGCTCGCGATTGGGTCAACGGACCTCCCCTTGTATGTGCTCCCCACCTTGCCTTGGTATCGTATTCTCCTCGTGCCGATGATCGGAGGACTGTTGGTCGCTCCCTTGGTGTTCTTGGCGTCGCGAGAATCTCGAGGACATGGTGTTCCCGAAGTCATCGAAGCCATCCTCTTCAAGGGCGGAAAGATTCGTCCCCAGGTCGCCGCGATTAAAGCCTTGGCCTCCGCGCTGACCATTGGCACCGGAGGGTCCGTGGGGCGTGAAGGCCCCATTGTCCAGATTGGCGCGGCGCTCGGCTCTAGCTTGGGCCAACTGTTACGAGTGTCACCGAGTCGACTCCCGACCTTAGCTGGCTGTGGCGTCGCAGGGGGCATTGCCGCGGTGTTTAACGCGCCGATCGCCGGGGCGTTCTTCGCCCTTGAAGTCATCATGGGCAACTTCGCCATGCCCGCGTTCGGTCCCGTCGTGCTCTCGGCGGTGCTCGCGACGGTCGTCAGTCGTGCCTACTTCAGCGATCATCCCGCCTTCGTGGTGCCTGGCTATACCCTGGTGAGTGTGTGGGAACTCCCACTGTATCTCTTGCTGGGCATTCTGTGCGGCTTGGGCGCGTTAGTGTTCATGACCGTCCTCGATACCCTGGAAAAATGGATAGCCGCGGTGCCGCTCCCGAAACTCCTGAAGCCCGCCACCGGGGGACTCGTTCTTGGCCTCATCGTGCTGTTTGTCCCGAATGTGTATGGCATCGGCTACGCCACCATGGATCTCATCCTGCGGGGCGGCATTGCCTGGCCTTGGCTCTTGTTGCTCTTACCCGTCAAAATGGTCGCCACGAGTCTGACGCTCGCGTCCGGCGGATCGGGCGGACTGTTCCTGCCCATGCTGTATGTGGGTTCGGTCATTGGCGGGCTCTTTGGGATGGGAGTCGGAGCGGTGTTGCCCGATCTCGCGGGGCCAAGCGGCGCGTATGCGCTGGTGGGAATGAGCGCCTTTCTTGCCGCTGCTGTCCACTGCCCGATCACCGCGTTTTTACTCCTCTTCGAAATCACGGCGGATTATCACATCATCCTCCCGCTCATGTTGAGTTGTTCGGTCAGTACCATGGTCGCCAAGCTGGTGCGTGACGAGTCGATCTACACGCTGCAACTCCTGCGGCGCGGGATCGATATCCGCCGCCGCGAAGACAACATCATGCAGGCGTTTACAGTCGGACAGGTCATGCGGCAGGATGCTCCCACCCTCCAGGACTCGACCGCTTTTGCCGAAGTGATGCAGCATTTCCTGGTGAGTGCGGTGCCCGTGTGTTTTATTATCGATCCCCAGCGCCACTTGCTTGGCGAAATCTCGATTCATGATGTGAAAGAGCTGCTTCAGCAGGAAGACACATTAGGGGCACTGGTCATCGCCAAGGACATTGCGCAACCCGTGCGGGCAACGGTGACCCCAGACGATCCGTTGGTGCGCTGTTTGGAACAATTCACGCTACTGGATCAGGACTATCTGCCGGTCGTGTCCTCGTCCACGAGCGTGTTAGTGGGGATCATTTCTCGTCGCGAAATCCTTGATCTTTACCTCCGCGAGATACTCCGGCATGAGTATGTCGGGTTGAATCTGCGCTCTGAGTACACGCACGGCACGCTGCACGAGCAGGTGCGACTCCCACACGAGTATGTCGTGGAGATTGTCCAAGTGCCGCCGTCGTACGTGGGCAAGACCCTGCGGGAGGCGCAGTTACGTACCCACTTCAATGTGACGGTGATGGCGGTCCGCCAAGGCGGGAAGAGTAGTCCCGATGAATTCCCAGAGCCGGATCATCCGTTGCGGGGACAGGATTACCTGGTTGTTGTTGGTCGTCCCGCGGACGTGCGGCGGTTTGCGGGAGAACGGGGGGAGTACCGGCGAGCGCATGTTCCCGACTCCCCGACAGCAGCAGACCATTAGAGGGTGTCTGCAAACCAGCAACCGAACCTGCACTTGACAAAAGCGTGCTTCGACAAGCTCAGCACGAACGGAAAAATCCAACCAATGCACGGCCTGATCCGTTCACCCTGAGCTTGTTGAAGCCTGTCCTGAGCCTGTCGAAGGGGGTGCGCGCAGGATGAGCAGATTCTCGTCGAGTGGTTTGCAGACACCCTCTTAGTGTTGCGGCCCCTTGTCCGTCTCCGGTTCGTGGTGGTCCTTCCAGCCGTACTCTTCAAGTCGCCGATACAAGGTCTTGCGATCAATCTTGAGAATGTCCGCGACGGCTTTCTTGTTGCCCTCGGTCAGTTCCATGCCCACCAAGATGTACTCGCGCTCGATATCCGCGAGGGATTGATGACTGAGGAACGCGGCCCGTAAATTGGGGACGCTGCCTTTGGCCGCGATGAGAGAGGGCGGCAAATCTTCAACCGCGATTTCTTCCTCCTGACATAGCACTAACGCCCGTTCAATCGTGTTCTTTAACTCGCGCACATTGCCCGGCCAGGAATGATTCAGCAGAATCCGCAAGGCGTCCGCCGAAAATCGTTTGACGCGCGTGGGCTGGGAGGAACTTGTCATCAAGTGTTGGATAAGCAGCGGGATGTCTTCCGGACGTTCGCGGAGCGGGGGGAGATGAATCTCAATCACATTGAGGCGATAGAATAAATCCTCACGAAACTTCCCGTCCGCGACGGCCTGGCGCAGGTCGCGGTTGGTGGCGGCCATGATCCGCACATCGACTTTCTCCCCTTTGGTGGCTCCCAGCGGGCGAATTTCCTTGTCTTCTATCTCGCGCAGGAGTTTGGCTTGCACGGTCAGCGGTAACTCCCCGACCTCATCCAGAAACAGGGTCCCCCCATGCGCCTCGACGAAGAGCCCTTTTTTATCCGTACGGGCATCGGTAAAGGCACCACGGACATAGCCAAACAGCTCACTTTCGAGGAGGTGCTCTGGGAGGGCCGCGCAGTTGATGGCGACGAAAGGACCCTCCTTGCGCGCGCCCTGATAATGGAGACTCCGCGCCAGGACATCTTTCCCGGTGCCGCTCTCGCCCGTCAGTAAGACTTCGATCTGACTCTCCTTGAGGCGGTCGACCAGGGCAAACACCCGCTGCATGGCGGCGCTTTTGCCAATGATGCGGTCAAAATGGTAGTGACTTTGGACTTCCCGTCGTAGACGTTGCACTTCCGTGCGGAGATGTTTTTCTTCCAGCGCGCGTTCAATGAGGAGCAACAAGTCCCCGCTTTTGAACGGCTTGGTGATGTAGTAAAAAGCGCCCAGCCGCATCGCCTCCACCGCGGTTTCGATGGTGCCGAAAGCGGTAATGACCACGACGGCCAGGTGGGGATCGCGTTGCTTGGACGCACGGAGCAGTTCGAGTCCCTGCATCCCCTTCATGATGAGATCGGTAATGAGCAAGTCTGGGTGACTTTTCTCCACTGCCACCAGCGCTTCCACTCCGGTCTGGCAGGCTTCAACGCGGTACCCTTCCTCACTGAGCAGGTCAGCAAGGGAAACCCGCATATCTCGGTCATCGTCAACAACGAGAATCCGTGCGAGAGCCTTGTTGGTCGGTGCTGGCATGGTGTTCCTTGTCCCGCGGAGCGAATGCGGTGTCGTCACTCGCGGGTGGTAATGACATGAGAAAACAACTCCCTCTGCCCGGAGTGCTTTCGACCCGGAGGTCGCCTTGGTGACTCAACACAATCTCTCGGCTGATGGCGAGTCCGAGCCCCGTTCCCCCGACCGCGCCTTTGGTCGTGAAGAACGGATCAAAAATCCGGGCCTGGTCTTCGGGAGCAATCCCTGGCCCGGTGTCGCTCACTGTCACTTCAACCCTCCCGTGCTGCTCCGTGTGTGGGGGAATAAACCGGGTGTTGAGCGTGACCTGCCCAGCACCTTCCACCGCCTGCATGGCATTGACGATGAGATTGAGCAGGACTTGCTGCAATTGGTCTGGGTCTCCCAGAACGAGCGGCAAGTGCTCGGTGAGCTCCAAGCGGACCGTCATCCCGGAGGGAGTGTCCTGTTCACCAATAGTTTCCCACACGCAACGGACAATATCATTGATCGACACCGGCTGCGGATGAATCTCCGGGCGGCGAGCGAGCGTGAGCAATTGGCGGACAAACTTTGTGATCCGTTCGATTTGGGCCACAATGACGTTGAGAAGCTGTCGATCTTTTTCGCTCTGGGTTTCTCGTTTGAGTAATTGCTCCGTCCGCATCTGCATGACATTAAGCGGCGTGCCAATTTCATGCGCCAGGCGGGAGGCGATCTGACCCAAGGCCGCCAGTTTTTCGGAGTGGCGGAGTTCACGGGCCAAACGCAGCTTTTCTTCTGTTTCTGTCGACAGCGTGCGTTGGGCATCATCCAGGCGCACACACATCCGATCAAACTCGTCGGCCAACTCGCCAATCTCGTCCTGCCGCTGAAGCTGTAAACGTTGAACAAAGTGCCCCTGGCCGATGGCCTTCACATGACGAGACACAAACCGGAGCGGGCGAGAAATGTATTGCCGGATCGTGAGGGAGACAATCAGAGAGAGCACCACAAGCAGCATGAGGGTGTTCAACAGCATCTGCACGGCCCGTCCGCGAAACTCACGGGTGAAGATCGGAAAGTCTTCCAGCACGAGAAAAGCCCCAATCCCCATCCCTGAAGAATTGGAGATCGCTTCAATCCGGTAGTACCGCTGAGCGCCGTTTTCGCTGAACATCCCTTCCGCCGGCGTGCGCGTACGAATGATCTCCCGCACGTCGATAGCTGGTGGCAAGTTGTGGGTGCGCAGAGAGGCCGACATGGCTGTGGCTCGCCCTTCTTGGTCGTAAAACACGAGGCCAAGGATGTTCTCAAAACTGCTGATACTGCTCGCCAGTCGGTCAAAATAGCGCCAGGGGGCGTCATCGCCCGCGATGTCCAGGGTGACCTGAAGGGTCCGGCTGATGGCGGCGACTTCATGCCGAAGATCGTCCAGCAAAGTTGCCCGCGTGCGTTGCAAGCTGAGATAGAGGTCAAGTCCCGTGACCACCAACACGCCCAGCAAGAGAAACCACGTGAGTTTATTCCCAACGCTCTGGTGCATCTGGTCAAAATTCCTCATGCGATTTGATGAAATGTCCCATAGTTCCCGCTGACACACTTCCCGCGTGCCAACAAATGCTGAATTTCCTCGCCGGACGGTTGTGGTCCAGTCCTTGCTCTTCGTATCTTTTTAGCACCCATCAAGAGAGATGCCAGATGACGGTTACTCATATCTTAGGAATTTTCGCACTTGCCGCTGGGGGCAGTTTACTGTTGAGCGAGCCTTTGCTTGGGCGGGACTTGCTGACGGAGGTGACAGGGATGCACGGAACCGCCCTCTACCCGTGGTGCGTCGTGAGCATCACGACTGGTGCAGTCGCGGTGAAAATTGGGCTGCAAGAAGAACGTGAATTGGACTATCGACAAGGAGGGACCCATGAAGAATAAATTAGGACTAATCTTCCCCCTGCTGATGCTGAGCTTGGGGGCTTACACGTTGATCACAGCGGTCGGCGTCAGTGGAGAGCAGGTCACGCTTGTCAGCGACCACGCGATTCCCCGCGGGCTGGCGATGATGTTTGGCCTCATCTGCCTTGTTGGTGGAGGGGGTATCACCATTTCTATTCTGTTCTCGAAAAAAAATGCGAGCGTCGTGACGGAGTGAGCAAGCGCCGACTGGATAGACTCTCACGAACGCCCTTCAGGTGTCCGGCATCGGACACCTGCGTACTCCTCCAGACGCCAACGCTGAGTAACGAGGAGTGATTAGGGCGTCAACAAACCACAACATGCGTTCCTGTGAACGGACGAATGGAGGAGCCATGAAGTCGATGTATTTTGTCGCGCTCGGCGTGTTCACGTTCGGGCTTGTGCTATTGATTTACAGCGTGGCGAACGAAGGCGAGATGAACCTCTTGGGCTTGGTGCTGCACTCGCGGATCACTAAGGGCCTTGGGGTGATTACGATGATCTTTAGTGTGATCACATTCTTAGCCGTCTATGGCGGACTGGGCACTGAACCTCCACAAGAGAAACCACGAGGGTAGCGGTTCCTTCGCACGCCGAAACGAAAGGGGAAGGGACTCATGTGGCTCGCCAAATTGGGACTTGCGATCGCTCTTTTTGTCATTGCGCTCTCCGTCTCCTTTATGAGTCCAGACCGACAAACCGAGGTGCTGGAAACGTTTGGTCTTGGCCTTACACAACGGACCCTGTTTGCCCTCAGCATTTTGGGACTTGTTTTTAGTTCGCTTACTGGCATCAAAGCGATGGTTGAAGAATTTGTCATGAAGAGTGACTAGGCCCTCTTTTTCAGGTTTCTCCAGAAGAAAAAGGGCCTGCTCCGGCTGGACCCGGCTTTTCCCCCGGCGGGAAGAGCGAGAATTCCACCACCTGTACGAGGGAGTCATGAAAGATAAATCGGGTTTGATCGTATCGGCGTTGCTGATGCTGTTTGGGGCCTACGCGCTGCTGACCACGCTCAAGAGTGGAGAAGAAGAGGTCACGCTTATCGGGAACATTCCGATTTCTTGGGGATTCGCCATGGTGTTTGGGCTCATCGGTCTTTTTACAGGAGTGATCGTTTTGACCACCACGCTGTCGATAAAGAAGGCTCACCGCATAAATCCACCGGTAAACAGGTGAAGATACCGCCGGTTGTCTTGTTGATCGGAGTGCTTAGAGGTCTCGGCTGAGCAGCCGTGGGGACGACAATCGATAGTAGTATGAGCTCACGGCGCACGGCTGCGACCTCATTGTCATCCCTGCACGAGAAGATGTTTACGATCCAGAAGCAATACTCAGGAGGAGAAAAGAATGGCGGAAAACAAGCAGTTTTCAGCGCTCGAAGAAGCAATGCACAGTAAAGCGGCGCTCTATCGCATTGGTGCCAGCCTCATCAAGCAGCGTATCCCTATCCTGCTCATTACCGGAATCTTCACCGCCTTCATGGGCTATAAGGCCATGGGGCTGCAGATGGCGACGGCGTTCAACGATCTACTCCCGTACCGTCATCCCTTCGTCCAAGTCCACTTCAAGTTTGCCAACCAATTTGGCGGCGCCAACAACGTCAACATTATGATCAAGGTCGACAAGGGCGATGTCTTCACCAAGGAGATGCTCAAGAAGGTCTTCGACATGACCCAGGCGATAGACAAGGTCTACGGTATCATGACCAGGTCGCCTCGATTGGTCACCGCACCACGCGCTACCTGACGGTGCTGGGTGGAACCATTGCTACGCCACCTATAATGCGCCGTCCCCCCAAAACCGATGAAGAAGTCGAAGAGATCAAGAAGATTTGTTACAATACCGAATCGATTTATGGCCAACTCGTCTCGCTGAACGGCCAGGCATTACTCATTAAAGCCAATTTTATTGAAGGCCGTCTCGACTACCGGCGGATATTTGACGAGATCAAGCGGACGGTCATCGAACCCTTTGAAACCTCCGAGCATACCATCTGGGTCGCTGGAGAACCGC
>JABFSC010000644.1 GCA_013140885.1 Deltaproteobacteria bacterium
CGCGGGCACGGAGGTGAAGCCGGAGTTGCTCGGCGCGTATCTGGGGGGACTCGATATTCGCCCGGTGCCGCGCACCCGCTTGGTCAGAATCGCGTTTCGGTCGCCGGATCCCGCGCTCAGTGCCGCCCTCGCCAACGCGCATGCGCGCGCCTACATTCGCCACGGGGCGGAACTCCGGTCGGAAGCGAACCGGGAGGGGCTGAACTTCCTGGAAGAGAAATTGGTGGAGTTGAAGGAGCGCGTCGAAAAAGCGGAAGCGGCCTTGAATCAGTATCGGCGCGAAAAAGGCATCATCTCCTTGGATGACAAGGAAAATATCATCGTCAATCGCTTGGTCGATCTGAACACGCGCTTGACCGAAGCCGAGGCAGAGCGCATCGGGTTGGAAGCGCAAGTGCAAACGCTCAAGCAAGGCGGCAGGTCACTGCCCATGTTGGCCGAGAATGCGTTGGTGAAAAGCCTCACTGAGCAGCTCGCCAAGGTCGAGTCCGAAGGCGCGCACTTGGCCTCGCAGTTCAAGCCGGATTATCCCCCGCTCAAGCAGTTGAAAGCGCAAGAAGCGGAAATTCGCAAGCAGTTGCGTCAAGAAGAGCAAAAAGCGGAGCAGGGGATTACCTCGGCGTATCAAGCGGCGCTGCGCAAGGAGAATGAAATCCGCGCGAAGATGGAGGAGCAGCGCACCACGACGCTGAGTCTGAAAGATGCCTCGGTGACCTATGCGGTGTTAAGTCGGGAGGTCGATACCAATCGCCAGTTGTATGACAGCGTGCTCCAGCGCATTAAGGAGATGGGAGTCGCGACGGAGATGCGGACTTCCAACGTCTCTATTATCGATCAAGCCAGTTTCCCGCGCCTGCCGATTTCTCCCAATAAGCGCTCCGCGCTGATGTTTGGCGCCCTCCTGGGGCTCCTCGGTGGCATCGGACTCGCCTTTTTCTTCGAATATCTCGACAACACGATCAAGACGCCCGATCAATCGGAACGCGAACTCGGGCTCCCCAGTTTAAGCGTGATCCCTCATTTCCTCAGTATGCGTGGGGCAGGCGATGCCGACACGACAGGCTTGGTTCAGAAGGCACAGCGGAAGTTGCTAGCGTGGTCACAGTGGGGACGGCACCAATTCGGTGGGGAGCAGGCCCCAGGAACGGCCAGCACGCAGATGATCGTGGCGCATCATCCGCTCTCCGTGGTGAGTGAGGCGTACCGCACGCTACGGGCCGGGATTCTCCTCTCGCGAGCCGAGGAACCACCGCGGATATTGCTCTTTACGAGTGGTGTTCATGCTGAGGGGAAAACCTCCACCACCCTGAATACCGCGATGACCTTCGCGCAAATGGGGGTGCGGGTGTTGGTGATTGACGCTGATTTGCGGCGCCCCAGTTGTCACAAAGCGCTGGGAATGAAAGGCGGGCCGGGCCTTGCCGAGGTCCTCACTGGCCAGCGGAAAGTGGAAAAAGTCATCAAGCGAACTTCTATTGATAATCTGTTTCTATTAAGTAGCGGCACCATTCCGCCGAACCCCGCTGAGTTGATCGGGTCAGTCAAGATGTATGAAGTCTTGACAGCGTTGCGGGGGCAATTCGACTACGTCTTCGTCGATTCTCCACCGGTGATGCCCGTGAGTGATGCCCTCCTGATGGCGAAGATGGTCGATGGCGTGGTGATGGTGATTGGCGGGCAAGAAACGCCGAAGAAGGTGGTCAAGGAAGCGCGCGCGCGTCTCACCTACGCCCGCGCCAAAATCCTGGGGACCGTGCTCAATAAAGTTGATCTCCAACGGAGCGGCTACTACTACCATAATTACTACTACTACTCGTCTCACTATCATCGTTCCGAGGAAACGAGGGAAGAGTGAATAGGTGGTCTGATCGCGTTGTTCTTGGTGGAGTGTTGATCCTCCTCCTGACAACGCCGCTGGCCTTTGGCTCCGTTCATCCGTGGGCCTTTTCCCTGCTGGAGATTGTCATTTTTCTGCTGGTGAGCGTGTGGGCCGCGCGGACGGTGCGCACGCAGAGTCATGCTCCTTTTTCTTTCCCGCTCCGTTCCCTGCTGATGCCGTTAGTCCTCTTGGTCGGTGTGGTCCTCTTGCAACTCTGCCCACTTCCTCCGGCGCTCCTGCGTGTGGTCTCGCCCGCGACGTATACGCTCTATAGTCACGTGCTGCCCGGATGGCCGGGGCAGGTGGTGTACAACGAGCCGATCGCTGACATGCCTCGGTCTGACGCATCCGCGGAGTGGATCGTACTCCCTACTCCGAGTGAAGTGCCATCGCGAGTCGAGTCTTCTTCTGACGATGCGCTGCGCACGGAGCGCGAGGTCGCTCCGGCCAGTGCCACGACCCCAACGACACCCATCCTGGTCCAGACATGGCGGACGCTGACTCCCGCGCCGCTGTTGACGTGGACATCCCTGTTGAAACTTGTTGCGTACGTGATGCTCTTCGCGCTCATCGTGGGGTATCCCGTGGGTGACGGCGGGTCGGGGCGACCGCGTGAGGCGGAGGCGCGGTTCGTGCGGTCGGTGGTGTTCACGATGCTGTGTGCTGGTGGACTGATCGCGCTGTTGGGGATCGTGCAATGTTTTTCATGGAACGGCAAATTGTTGTGGTTCTTTGTCCCGTATGATTGGCGCGGAGCCCAGGCGACGACCACGTTGCGCGCGCAGGGACCGTTCGTGAACTACTCGCATTTCGCCAGCTATCTGGCGGTGATTTTTCCCTTGGCGCTGACGGCGGCGCTCTTTCCGACCACGTTGGTGCCAGCGCGGATCGCCTTTGCGTTTCGTCTGCTGTGGGGGAGTGTCGGTTTTTTCATGGGTGTGGGGATTCTGCTGAGTCACTCACGCGGTGGATGGATTGGGCTCATGCTCGGCAGTGGCATTGTCCTTTGGGGGCGAGCGGGCAATCGCGCACCGAGCACTGTTACGAGGCGCTCGCCACTATGGCGGGCGGTGGTGGGGTTGATGCTCGCGTTGGTGTTGGCGTTCGCGCTTGTTGGAGTCTCCGCGAGAGAACAAATGGACGCGCGGCTCGACGACACTCTCCAAGGCGAAGTGAGTGGCTTCACGCGGGTCATGCTCGCTCTCGATACGGCGACGATGGTGCGCGACTTTCCCCTCTGGGGTGTGGGCCTCGGAGCGTGGTCCACTATCTTTCCTCATTATCAACGGACGGAGTTAGTGGGGGGGTATTTTCGCGAGGCGCACAATGACTATGTCGAGTTCGCCGCCGAAATGGGTGTGGTCGGGCTTGGTCTGCTCACCTGGTTCGTGGTGATGATACTGAAACGGGTGCGAGCCGGGGTGCGCGCCGCGTCGGAGACGATGCGTCCGCTTTTGATCGGCCTTGGTGGGTCGCTTGGAGTGATCGCGGTTCACGAAATGCTGGATTTCAATTTGCAGATTCCCGCTATCGCGGTTCTTTTCACCATCGTGCTGGGGCTGCTTGTGCGGCTCGCGCATCGAGAGACGCGAGAAAAAGCGGGCACGATCGTGTCTCCTCCGCGATCTGCTTCGCGAGTACCAGTGGGGTCCGCTGTGTCTGATGTCTCGATCTGGAATGACGGATGGGACTACTGGCGCCCCCGCGCGCTCGCGTTGGCAGTGAGTGGGGGCGCATGCGCGCTGATTGTGTTGGCGCTGCACCAAGAGCCGATGCCATACCCTTATAATCTTAAGATGCCGGCGTCCCTGTCCGAAGCGAGGGCCGCCATTGATGCCCATCCGACGCATGTGCCGTTCCATCTGGCTTTCGCTGGTTTTATTCCGCGGGACACTTCCATCGCGCTCCAGCAATCCGCGTTGGCCGCCGCGTTATGGTTGTCGCCGGGCCATGCGTATGCCCGTGATCTCTATGCGGCCACGTTCTTTCGCGAGGGCAAGAAAAAAGAAGGGTTGGAGCAGACGACCCTCTCGGTGTTCCATACGCCAGAGGGGGCGGCGCATATTTATCTGCGGCCTCGTATCGTGCCGTGGT
>JABFSC010000138.1 GCA_013140885.1 Deltaproteobacteria bacterium
GCGGTAGAGACGTTGACACTGACCGGAGCCGAGCTGCGCGCGACTCCGGCGCTGACAAAAGCACTTGATCTCGCACAGCATGTGATTCCTGGCGTGTTCCTCGCGCGCGATCTCATCAACGAGCCCGCGTCCGTCTCCACTCCGACCTACCTTGCGGACCAAGCCACGAAAATCCTGAGAAACTCTGGCATCAAGGGCGAGATTTGGGGGCCAGCAAAAATCAAAGCCGCGAAACTGGCGGGCCTCTTAGCCGTGGCGCGTGGAGGTGTTGAAGAGCCGCGCTTCATCAAACTGGTCTACACCCCAACTGGCAAGCCCAAGAAGAAAATCGCGCTAGTGGGCAAAGGCATTACGTTTGATTCCGGCGGCCTCTCGCTCAAGCCGCCCAAGTCGATGGAGACGATGAAATACGACATGTCCGGAGGAGCCGCTGTACTTGGCGTGATGAGCGTGATCTCCCAGCTCAAGCCGCAGGTACAAGTGACTGGATACGTGCCGACCACGGAAAACATGCCGAGCGGGACCGCGCAAAAGCCGGGCGACATTATCCACTACAAGAACGGCAAGACGGTTGAAGTGTTGAATACCGACGCGGAAGGTCGCCTGATTTTGGCGGATGCGTTGATTCAGGCGGTCAGCGACAAACCCGATGTGATTATCGACCTGGCTACGCTCACTGGCGCGTGCGTGGTCGCGCTGGGTTCACAGATCGCCGGGGTGTTCAGCAATAATCAAGACCTGAGCGAGACGCTGATTCGTTGCGCGAAAGAAGCGGGCGAGCGTCTGTGGCCGCTGCCGCTAGTGAAAGAATACAAGGACGACATTAAGAGCACGATCGCCGACATGAAAAACACGGGCGGTGGCAACGCCGGAGCCATCGCCGCCGCGTTGTTCCTCCAAGAGTTCGTTGGCGACGTACCGTGGGCGCATCTCGATATCGCCGGACCGGCTTTTTCGGATAAGGAGTCTTCTTACATCGCCAAAGGTGGGACGGGTTTCGGCGTGCGCACCTTGGCGCGGTATCTAATGAGCCTCTCGTAGCTCGCAAGTTTTGAGTTTCGGGTTTCGGGTTCTCGAAGGTTCAAGTGCGCCTATAGTCGCGAGGTTGCTGCCAGGTCCCCTCTCCCGGATGGGAGAGGGACAGGGTGAGGGGGATCGCTACGATTCCTGCCTTTGGCAAGATGATGCCCACCAATTCCTTGCTCCATCTTCAACGCAAAGTCACTCATTGTTCCGCCTGCCCCCGCCTCGTCGCGCACCGCGAACGCACCGCCGAGGAGAAGGTGAAGCGCTATCGCGAGTGGGACTACTGGGGCAAGCCGGTGCCAAGTTTCGGCGACCCCAAGGCTCGCCTGTTTATTGTTGGACTCGCGCCCGCGGCGCATGGTGGCAATCGCACGGGCCGCATCTTTACCGGCGACCGTAGTGGCGATTGGCTCTATGGCGCGCTGCACCAGGCGGGATTCGCCAACCAACCGACCTCCGTCCATCGTGACGATGGGCTGACGCTCCAGGATTGTTACATCACGGCCGCCGTGCACTGCGCGCCACCCGACAACAAGCCGCTGCCAGAAGAGTTTACCGCCTGTCGTCCGTACTTGTTGGATGAACTCCGGCTGCTCACACAGATTCGTGTCGTGGTCGCGTTAGGGCAGATCGCCTTTCGCGAGTATCTGACCGCGCGCCGTGCGCTGTCATTAGCAGTGCCCTCCCCAGTGCCCCGCTTTGGACACGGGACGACCGCGACGTTCTCCGATGGCGTCACCCTCATCGGTTCGTATCATCCCAGCCAGCAGAATACGTTCACGGGACGACTCACGCGTGCGATGTTTCAGTCGGTGTTCGACCGGGCGCGGGCGCTTATTGAGCGCCCGCGTTCGCCAGATCGGAAAGCCTAATCAATTTTGACGACCACATTTGGTAAGGACAGGGAGAGTGCCACCAGATTCTCTTTTCCGGATGGGCAATGGCATGAAGTGACGGGGTTCCGAAGTCCCCTCTCCCGGCTAGGAGAGGGCTAGGGTAAGGGGGATTGAGTGAAAAATTTCTTTTGTCAAAGCGGATTCAGCGTAATAACTTTTCTTGTCGCGTGATCTAGGGGTTGGTTGACATAATGTAGACTTACTGTAAATAAATACAGTTTATCGAAAACCCTTGAAGCCACAAGAGTCCAGCGCTCAGTCTTGCTGTTGAAAGCTGACGGCTGACCTCGTGATAAGGAGGAAACCCGTGACCCTACCAACAACAAACAGGCAAGAGGAAACCCACCGTATGCACGCGCGGTTCATTCCTGCTCCTCCGACTCGAATTCCGTCCTCCCTTCCGCTTTCTCCGCCTACGGAGCCTTCCGCGGCCTCGAAACCCAAATTGCTCGATCAAGTCCGTCATGTCCTCCGCTTCCGCCACTACAGTTATCGGACGGAGCAGACCTACGTGCACTGGATCACTCGTTTCATTTTCTTCCACAATAAGCGCCACCCTCGCGAGATGGGGAAAGTCGAAGTCGAGCGATTTCTTACCGCGCTAGCCGTGGAGCGCCACGTGAGCGCGGCCACGCAGAACCAGGCGATGCACGCGCTCCTCTTCTTGTATCGCGACGTGTTGACGCAGGAGCTGGACTGGCTCGACGACATTGTCCCGGCCAAACCGTCGCAACGATTACCGACCGTGCTCACGCAACAAGAAGTACGCGGCTTGCTCAACGCCGTGCACGGGACGCCGTGGCTCATCGCGAATTTGCTGTACGGCGCGGGTTTGCGATTAACGGAAGGGCTGCGGTTGCGCGTGAAAGATGTGGACTTCACCACCAATCAGATCGTCGTGCGCGAAGGCAAGGGGAACAAGGATCGGATCACCATGCTGCCGTCCGTAGTCAAGGAACCACTGACGACGCATCTGACTGAGGTACGTGCCCTGCATAAGCAAGATGTGGCGCGCGGGTTTGGACGGGTGTTGCTCCCGAATGCGTTGGATCGCAAGTATCCCCACGCCGCTGTGGAATGGGGCTGGCAATGGGTCTTTCCCGCCGCGCATCTGAGTATCGATCCGCGCTCGGGGATTCAGCGGCGGCATCATCTCTCCCCGGCGGTTCCGCAACAGGCGTTGAAGGAGGCTGCGCGTCAGGTGGGACTCAGCAAGCCCGCCCATCCGCACATATTGCGGCACTCATTCGCGACGCACCTATTGGAAGCAGCCTATGACATTCGCACAATTCAAGAATTGCTGGGCCATCAGGATGTGAGCACCACGATGATCTATACTCACGTCCTCAATCGTGGCGGGCGCGGCGTCGCCAGTCCAGCGGATCGACTCTAGGAGAGTGAGCGTTGGAGGCCGGAAATATGCGAACCCGATTAACGTTGCATCCAAATCAGGATGGTGCTAAGCAGCTCCGAGAACGGTACGGAGATCGACTCGTGTGTGTCCGATACCGGTATGACGAGACCAGAAAAGAACGGTGGAAGACTGTGGAGCTGATCGTCGAAAAGAGCGCGTGGGAACCCCCAAAGCCTCAGTGGCCAGAGGATACACTCGTCGCCTTACAAGTCGGGGTGCAGGAGCGAGTAGTACAGCAGCAAGTAAAAGCGGCAGGCGGGAAGTGGAACCCCAAGGAAGTGGTCTGGGAACTACCCTACGGACAAGTTGTGACCCTGGGGCTGACGGCGCGCATCGTTACGAAGAGAAACGAACTAGAACAAGGCGGCCCATCTACAGATAGATGGCTGTGAAAAAGAGTACCCGTCTACAAATAGATATGAGAGCCGCCATCTACCTGTAGAGAGAAGCATCTATCGATAGATGGCTCCATATATTAGTAGAAAGGGCGAATATCGTTCAATTGGCGTTGAACGAAATCGCCTCGGAGGCGATGGACCTGGAAGTGAGGAAACCGTGACAGGAGGCGAGAGGCTCTGGCAGCGCACGGCCAGAGAGACACACCACCGGTGACATCACCGATAGCGAGCGA
>JABFSC010000481.1 GCA_013140885.1 Deltaproteobacteria bacterium
AGCTGGAGCGCCAAGATGCGCGCTACTGCCCTGAAGTTGCTGTCCTGTAAGACACCCGGGGCACGATTGTGAAATCCGGAATCCAAAAACCGGCTAACGGCTAACCTCCGATTTAGACGCCCTACGTCCCGCCTCATAGACCGCGCGGATGCTCTGCCAGTCGGATTTGGCTAGGCCGTCTGGGATTTGGGTGGGTTCGCTGAGTCGTTGCGTCTGGCCCGATACCTCCACGGTCGTCGGCGCCACGGCGGTGGGCCGTGAGGCAGCCGTCGCGCTCTGTACCGCGCTGAGCAGTGCGACGACCGATAGTCCACTGATTCCGAATAGTCGACTGGTTCCGCGTGTCATACGTTCTCCTGAGACGGAGTCTGTTCGCCTCGCACCCGGTGGGCGGACCGAGTGAATGCTCAGGTCTTTCGGGCGTGTATTTACGGAGGCTCTCCTATAACAATCCACGCCTACACGTACAAGGACCAGTTTCGGAGAGCGCGTGTTATGAGGATAGGGCGCGACCGCGTGCCAGGGATGGACGGGATTGCGGCGCGTATCACATCACACTGGGATTCCCGTTGGTCATCCCAGCCTACCTTGCTGCAACCGACAACGTCGCCAACGCACGTGGGATGTTACCACTTGTCAGCATGCCATCCCGAAGCGGCATCCCACATCCAGAAAGCGTTAAGGATCACCCCCTGTTGAGCGAGGTGATCGGTAATCGCCTGAGCAAAAGCCTGTTCGTCCAACTGCCGAATTGCCGTGGCTACTACGCCCTGATGAGGGGAGGCCATCACATTCCAGGATTGCATCGTGATCCAGAAACGATGCAGGAGCCGAAAATCGCTCTGATTGGTCGTGACCAAAATTCGCTGGTGTTCGGTGGCTTGCTTGAAGTGCAAGGGGTCATTGTACCCTCTGAGCCCAAGCTGCATCACAGTCACCACGTCATGGCCGTGTTGGGTGAGTAGTGAGGCGAGGGGCAAAGGAACGCACTCATCAAGATAGAGGCGGGCCATGTCTTACTCAACGACCGCTTCGGTGCTCTCGATCCGCCGCATGATTTCCGCCGGATGTTGCTGGTAGTAGCACAGCGCGGCTTGGACTTCGTCTTCGCTCAAAGCAAAGGCAGCGGCGGTTTGCGCCAGTGAGTGCCCACCGAGGGAATAACCAACAACCACCCACACGGGTGTCCCCTTGTCACGAATGAAGGGCTCCTTACGCACGTACGGATTAGCACTGCCTTGATAGAGAGTAATGTACCGCTGGATGAGTTCGCTTGGTTGCAACATCGCTTTGTTCTCCGAGGGTTCTTCTAGTATCACGCTGGGGTTCCCGTTGGTCATCCCAGCCTACCTTGCTCACTCGTTTCATGCCATTGGCCGTCAAGCGATCACGTTAATTCCCATACATATTCGGACCGGTATTCACATGGATGGTGTAGTTTTTCACGGTCGTGAGCGGCTTGGGTTTCGTGCGGAAGGGGACCGTCGCGCCGGCGGCGAGGTGGTCGATCGTAACGGTCTCTTGCGTGAGTTGGCGACCGCGATCGTCAAAGAATGTTACGTCCACATTCACTCCGGTCGCCGCCGTGGCGGTATTGAGCACGGCCCCGCTCACAACCAGACCACTAGGCGTTTGTTCGAGGTTTCTCTCGACCACACGAAAGACCTCCTCGGACCGTAACGCCCACACAAAATAGCCGAGAAAAACCGCCATGATGATGAGCCAGCCAATCGTTCGTTGTCTGCGTCCACTCTCGCGCCTTGCCATGTTTCCGACTCCTCCGTAAGATACCGCCCAGCGATTATGCTGACCGAGGCTGTCGAGTGCAATCGCGGTTCCGCTCGGTGCGAAGGAGGGAGTTGCGTGGCTGACCGTCCCTGTGACCTGTGCGTCATGGCCCGTTATACCCAGTGGTATGCGGAGTTTCATCATCCGTTTCGTTTCACCATTCTCGATTGCGATTCGTGCGATGTCCCTATCGCCGTGCTTGGCGAACACCGTGTGAACGTCACCCCGGAAGAAGTCGCCTATATGGAGAAAGCGTTGTCGCTGGTGGCGGAACAAAAGTATGCCGGGAAATTCCCCAAATGGATGTTCGACCATCAAATGCGGCAGATTCCTGACCATTACCATTTTCACGTGCGGCCCTTGTTATGGTGACCCGCGACACCATGCAGGCGGTTTTTCTCCTGGGGCCAGGGGAACTCGCGTTCCGTGAGATTCCCATTCCACGGCCACAAGCGGATGAGATTGTCCTGAAAATTGGCGCGACTCTGACCTGTGGCACGGACCTCAAGGCATTTCGCCGTGGCCATCCCAAATGGCCGCCACCGACGCGTTTTGGCCATGAATATGCCGGAACCGTGGTGGCGCGCGGTGCGCGGGTGGCCACCGTGCGCGAAGGGGATGAGGTGATGCTTGTCCCGACTGGGCCTTGTGGCGAGTGCTACTATTGCCAGCGACAGCAAGAAAATCTCTGCACGACTCTCATGGAGACGTATGTCTTGGGTGGATATGCCGAATATCTGACGGTGCCCGCGCGCGTCACGCGCACGAATCTCTTGCCTAAGCCCCCTACCCTGTCTTTTATTGAAGCGGCGTTTCTTGAGCCGCTGTCCTGCGTGATTTTCGCGCTGCAACAAACAACGCTGCGACCAGATGACACTGCGGTGGTGATCGGCGCGGGCGGGTTTGGGCTGCTGCATATCGTGGCGCTTCGTGCGCTGGGCGTGGAACGTGTCTATGCGGTCGCGCGCAACCCGCAACGCGCGCGCGCGGCGCACGACGTTGGCGCGTATGGCATTATTCCATACGCCGCCGAGGATGCGCGGCAGGCGGTGTTGGATCTCACGGACGGACGCGGGGCGGACATCGTGGTGGAGTGCACGGCGCAACCACGAGTGTGGGAAGAGTCCTTGAGGCTCGCGCGGCCAGGTGGACAAGTGATCTTGTTTGGTGGCTGTCCGGCGGGCACAACGGCGTCTTTTGATACCTATCGCCTGCATTACGATCAAATCCGCGTGCTGAGCCCCTTCCATTTAACGCCAAAAGCGGTACGACATGCCTACGACTTGTTGGGCGCGGGCAAGATTCCCGTGGCGCGGTTCATTAGTGGCATCTACACGCTTGCGCAGTTGCCGCTCGCGCTGGACCTCTTGCAGCGGGGGGAGGGAATCAAGTATGCAGTGATTCCCGGAGAACAGTAGGCAGAAAGCAGTAGTCGGTAGGCAGAAGGCAGAAGAAAACAATAGGACATCATTATGAAACTCGTGACACCGACAGAAGCCATTCGTGCGATTCCCGATGGGAGTATCGTGATTTTTCCCCACGGCTGTGTGGAGCCGACGACGCTCTATGACGCGTTTCAGCAGGAGGTTGAACGGTTTCATAATCTGACGATTTTTTCTGGCTTGGCGTTTGGCGACTATCCGTTTCTGCGCAAAGGGCTGGGCACGAATTTTCGCTATATGACGTGGCAAGCCGCGCCGCGCATCCGCAAGATTTTCCAGGAGAAGCGCGCGGGGTTCGTGCCGATGCGCTTTAGCGAGATCACCCGCATCATCAATAAAGATGGGCCGATCAAACCCGATGTGGTGGTGACACAAGTCTCGCCTCCGCTGGCCGATGGCACGGTCAGCCTCGGCATCTCCGTGAGTCTGTACCAAGACTTCATCAAGAGCGCCAAGCTCGTCATCGCCGAGGTCAACACGAATATGCCGGTGACTGGTGGGGAAAGCCGCGTGCCCATCGACAAAATTCATCTCGCGGTCGAGTCGTCCGCGCCGATCGGCGAGTACCACACCCCACATCAGAGCGAACGAGACACCAAAATCGTCGACTACGTGCTGGACCTGATTCCTGACCGGGCGTGGGTGCAACTGGGGGTGGGGGCGGTGCCGGACATGGCGCTCTACCGGTTGGCGGATAAACCCGGGATCAGTCTCTATTCGGGCATGCTCTCGCAAGGGCTGATTCATTTCCTCGAACACGCCAAGCATTCTCCGCGGATCATCACCGGCGAATTGGCGGGCGATAAGGAGCTGTACGCCTTCTGCGCGCGCACGCCGCAAGTGACGATGGCGACGGTGAATGTCACACATAACATCCTTGAACTGGCCAAACTGCCACGGTTCGCGTCGATCAACTCCGCCGTGGAAATCGACCTGCACGGCCAAAGTAACGGAGAAACAATTGGTGATGTGCAGATTAGCGGCGTGGGCGGCAGTCTTGATTACGTCGAAGCAGCGGCTCTGTCCGACGGTGGCGTGTCCATCATCGCGTTGCCCTCGACCACCGAAGACGGCAAGCACTCAAAAATCGTCTCACGGTTATCGCCGGGGTCGGTCGTGACCACGCCGCGCTTTTGCACGGATTATATCGTGACGGAGTATGGAATCGCCCGCATGAAAGGGAAGGACCTCCGCGCTCGCGCGGAAGCGCTGATTGCCATCGCGCATCCAAATTTTCGTGATGAGTTGGCGAAAGGATTGTGAGACTGGAGACTGGAGACTGGAGACTGGAAACTGGCCTCATTCAGGCGAGTATGAATTGACAAGTCTCTAGTCTCTAGTCTCATTCCCCCCCTCCATGCGCACCCTCATCCTCTTCCTCGCCACCGGAGCCTACAGCGGCTATGCCCCGTTTGCCTCTGGCACGGTGGGCACGGTGGTCGCCATTCCGCTTATTTTGCTCTCCGCTCAACTGTATTCGTTTTCCGTGGTCTTACACGTAATCGCCATCGTGCTTGCTATCGCCGGCTCCTGTTGGGTCGCGGGCGTGGCCGACCATGAACTGGGCGAACACGATAGCGGCAAGATCGTGATTGATGAGTTCATGGGGTTTTTGGTGGCGACGGCGGCAATGGACCTGACGTGGTCACGACTCGTTCTCGCCTTTTGCCTCTTCCGCCTCTTTGATATTGTCAAACCGCCACCGGCTCGCTACTTCGATCAACAGGTGCCGGGTGGTGTCGGCGTCGTGCTCGACGATGTATGCGCGGGTCTCTACACCAATCTTATTGTGAGGGTATTATTATGATCGAACGTGCGGCGATTCTCAGTACCGGGGACGAAATCACCACCGGCAAAGTGGTCGATAGCAACTCCAACTATCTGGCCGACAAACTGGTCGAAGCGGGCATTGATGTCGCCGCGGTCCTCACCGTCGGAGACGTGCCCGAACGCATCACCTGGGCCTGGCAACAGGCGATGGAGAAGGCCGATGTCATTATCTCGACCGGCGGGATTGGCCCCACGGCGGATGATTTGACCACCGAGCTGGTCGCGAAACTCGCCGGAGTCGAGCTGTTCTTCTCCGAAGAGGTGGCAAACAACATCCGGCGACTGTTTGCTTCGCTCAATCGCACCATGCCAGAGAACAACCTGAAGCAAGCACGCTTTCCCAAAGGGGCGGAGATTATCGTCAACCATCTCGGCACCGCTCCTGGGTATCGACTTGATCTCGATACCCCACACGGGAAGAAACACCTCATCGTTCTGCCTGGCGTCCCGCGCGAGATGAAACCGATGATGGAAGAAACGGTGCTGCCGTGGCTCCGGCAGATGCGTGGCGGTGGCGAAGTGTTTTTGACGCGGGCGTTTCAGACGTTTGGTATCAGTGAGTCCGGCCTTGATGAAGCGGTGGCGGGAACGGTGGCCGACCACGAGGGGCGCTTGGCGTTTCGCGCGAGTTTCCCGCAGATTTCCTTGAAAGTGACGGTGCGCGGCAAGCCCAACGAAGTGGAAGCCCGACTCGAAGAACTCTCCAACCGTATTCGCTCCCGCGTCGGTTCGTATGTGTACGGCGAGGGCGACGTGACGATGGAAGATGTCGTCGGCACCTTGCTCAAACAGCATGGCAAGACGGTCGCGTTCGCCGAATCCTGCTCTGGCGGACTGGTCTCGCATCGGTTGACCAACGTGCCCGGCAGTTCCGCCTACTTTCACGGTTCGGTCCTCGCCTATGCCGATGCCGCCAAGATTAACCTCTTGGGCGTCAAGCCAGAGACGATCAAGTTGCATGGCTCGGTCAGTGAAGAGACCGCTCGCGAGATGGCCACCGGAGTCCGCGAGCGCTTGGGCACGAACATTGGCGTGGCCGTGACTGGCATTGCTGGCCCTGGTGGTGGCACACCAGAGAAACCCGTAGGCACGGCCTTTCTGGCACTGGCGGCGGATGGGGTGCTGGTCGCCCGCAAGTATCAACTGTGGGGCAACCGCGACTGGATCAAAACGCTGGCCGCGCAACTCGCGCTCGACTGGGTTCGCCGCTCGTTGCTGGGCATTCCCATCGCGGAGTCGGGGTTTATTCGGCGATAGAGGTTCCGGTCTTGATTCGCGCCTTCATTGCCGTTAGTCTTGCCTCCGTGGTAATCGAAGAAATAGCGAAAGTGCAACGCGCCCTGCAATCCGCTAAGGGAGACATCCGTTGGACACGCGCCGAGGGGTGGCATCTGACCCTCAAGTTCCTTGGTGACATCTCACCCGCGCACGTTACCCCGATTGTGGAAGCCCTTGGCCGAGCGCTCGCAACCGAGCCCCCGCTCCACGTTGTTGCCCAGGGGCTCGGCGCGTTCCCTCATCTCAAACATCCACGGGTTGTATGGGCCGGGGTGCATGGCGAGGGCCTCGCAGCGCTGAGCGAGAAGATCGAAACCGCGTTGAGGGCGCTCGACTTTCCGCCAGAGGAGCGCGCGTTGACTCCGCATCTGACGCTCGGACGAGTCCGCTCGCTCCGAGGTTGGGAGCAGGTGCTCTCAGTAGTACAAGCGCATGAACAGGCGCGGTTTGGGGAGAGCGAGATTACCGAGGTCACGCTATACCAGAGCGACCTGCAGCCGACCGGAGCCGTTTACCGTGCGCTTGGAGCAATTGCTTTGACGCCACAGCACACCGCATAAGGAGAACAGCAGATGGCCAATGACAAAGAGAAAGACCGCAGCCGCGCCCTTGATCTCGCGGTCAGCCAAATCGAGAAACAATTCGGTAAAGGCGCGATCATGAAAATGGGGGAAGAGGCGATTATCAAGGACGTGCCCGTGATCTCCACGGGCTCTCTCACCTTGGACTTAGCGCTGGGGATCGGCGGACTCCCGCGTGGCCGCATTGTGGAAATTTATGGACCAGAGTCTTCTGGAAAAACCACCTTGGCGCTGCAAGTCGTCGCGCAAGCGCAAAAGCTTGGTGGGACCTGCGCCTACATCGACGCCGAACACGCGCTGGATATGGGGTATGCCCGGAAACTCGGCGTGAAAGCCGAAGAACTGCTCGTCTCGCAACCCGACAACGGCGAACAGGCGCTGGAGATCACCGACACCCTGGTCCACAGTAGCGCCATCGACATCATTGTTATCGACTCGGTCGCCGCCCTCACTCCCCGAGCCGAGATCGAAGGCGAAATGGGAGAACCACAGATGGGACTGCAAGCACGGCTGATGTCGCAAGCCCTGCGCAAACTGGTGGGAACGATTTCGCGCTCCAATACGTTGGTGATTTTCATCAATCAAGTGCGCATGAAGATCGGCGTCATGTTTGGCAACCCGGAGACCACGACCGGCGGCAATGCCCTCAAGTTTTATGCTTCGGTTCGTCTCGATATTCGGCGCACCGGCGCGGTGAAGCAGGGGGAAGAAATCATCGGCAATCGCACCAAAGTCAAAGTGGTCAAGAACAAAATGGCCCCCCCGTTCAAGGAAGCCGAGTTCGACGTGCTCTATGGCAGCGGTGTGTCAAAAGAAGGAGAGCTGGTGGATATCGGGTCAGAGAACGGGATCGTCGATAAATCCGGGGCCTGGTACTCGTTCAGCGGTGACCGCATCGGCCAAGGACGCGAGAACGCCAAGGAATATCTCAAGGAGCACCCGGAAATCTCGCGGATCATTGAGAGCAAAATTCGCGAGAAGTTTGGGGTGGCGGGATCGGGAGCTGTCGCGGAAGAGGCGTAACGCACTACTTTGATCGAAGGAGCAGGATCATGTCTCTGCAACCAAAACCCTACATCTCTCCAGAAGAATATCTGGCCATCGAGCGGCAAGCGGAATACAAGAGCGAGTATTTCAATGGAGAGATGTTCGCGATGGCGGGGGCGAGTCCGCGCCATGTGCTCATCGTCACGAATCTGGTGGCTGAACTGCGTGGACAATTGCGACGGCGACCGTGCACGGTGTATTCCACCGATTTGCGCGTACGGGTGAGCCCGACTGGCCTGTACACCTATCCCGATGTGATTGTCGTCTGTGGTCAGGTGCAGCTCGCTGACGATCAGAACGACACGCTGCTCAACCCCACGTTGATTATTGAAGTCTTGTCCGAGTCCACAAAGGACTACGACCGAGGGGGTAAATCGCAACATTACCGCACGCTTGCTTCCCTCACGGAGTATGTCGTGGTCGCTCAGGAGAGTTGTCATGTTGAACATTGGGTCCGGCAACCTGAAGACCGGTGGTTGTTCTCGGAGACCAATGACATGAAAGACACTCTTCGCCTCCCCACGATTGAGTGCGACCTGGTACTCGCCGAGGTGTACGACAAGGTCGAGCTGTCGGCATAACCTCCGCCTTCCGCACTCTTTGCTCTCCCCCTCGACCACGCATGAGGAGAGGAACGGGTTTCCCTGGTTTCCTGTTATAAGGCATCCGCTCTTCAACCATTCTTCAAGAAGTTGAGGACCGCGAAACTCCGTCCGCGAAACTTGCAACCTTTCGGGTTCCGTTCTACAGTCCGCTGGCAAAAGGAGGGTCGTCCTTATGAAGATTGGCGTGTCGGTATTCCTCACGGACAAATCCGGGAATCCCGGTGATATCGCGCGGGAGGCGGAAAATTTAGGCTTCGAGTCGTTTTGGGTCGCTGAACATATCGCCGTACCCACGCACTACACCACCTACTATCCTCGCTCCGCCGATGGCAAAGTCCCGCCGTTCTACGCGGAGTTGGTTGACCCGTTCATCGCCCTCATGGCGGCGGCGCAAACGACCAAGACCATCCGCCTTGGGACCGCGATCTCTCTGCTGCCACAACATGACACGATCACCCTGGCGAAAACCACGGCGACACTCGACCTCTACTCGAATGGGCGACTGATTCTTGGCGTGGGGGCCGGATGGTTCGCGGAAGAAGCCGAGCTCTTTGGCGTGCAGTTCAAGCGGCGCTGGCAACACGTGCGCGAGGGCGTCGAAGCGTTACGCGAGCTGTGGAGTAAGGAGGAGGCCCATTACGATGGAGAGATCATCAAATTTCCTCCTCTCAAAATTGGCCCTAAGCCTGTCCAGAAACCATTCCCACCAATTTACTTGGGAGCGCATGATCCGAAATATGCCCTCAAGCGTGTCGCCCAATATGCCGATGGCTGGTTTCCCGCCAACTTGACGCCAGACCAGTTCAAAACCGCGATTCCTGAAATCAAGCAGCTGGCCAAAGCAGCGGGGCGGAATCCCGACGGGATCGAGTTTTCCGTACTGTTAATGGCCCAAAACGAGGGGCCCTCGGCTGAGCTGATGAAGCAGTATCGGGACGCTGGGGTGAGCCGCATGATCGTCTTGGCGTGGGCCGCGGCCTCGGGAAGTGGCGTAGAGGCGGTAAAAGCCCTCGCGCCAATCGTGGAGCGCGCGCGGACAATCTAATCTAGCGGGAGGACGCGGGAATGGAATCCACGGTGCAACAAAAACCCTTGGGCAATACTGGCATCATGCTCTCAGAAATTGGTCTCGGCGTATGGAAGTATAGCGGCGGGGTGGAGCCGTTACGCCGAGGCGTGGAGTTGGGCGCGTTTCTCATCGACACAGCGGAAGTGTACCGCACCGAAGATGTGGTTGGTCAGGCCATCAAGGGGATCCGCGATCACGTCTTCATCGCCACCAAAGTCTCTGGAAGCCATCTTCGACATGATGACGTCCTACGCGCGGCCGAGGCCAGTCTCCACGAGCTGGGGACTGACGCGATTGACCTGTACCAGGTCCACTGGCCGAATTCGTCGGTCCCTATCGCGGAAACCATGAAAGCGATGGCCGCGCTCGTTGATCGCAAACAGGTCAAGTACATAGGTGTCAGCAATTTTTCGACTCAGCAACTGCGCCGCGCGCAGGCCGCTTTGCCCAATCATCCGATCGTCTCCAATCAAGTGTTGTACAATCTCAATGCGCGTGAGATTGAAGACGAGCTACTCCCGTATTGTCAGCAACACGATGTGACGATTATCGCGTACACCCCATTGGATGACGGGCGTTTGGCCGTCAAGTCGCGGTGGCGACGTCAGCAAGGAATGACCGTGCTGGAAGATATCGCCACCCAGACCCACAAGACGCTCGCGCAGGTCGCCCTCAATTGGTGCCTCTCGCGACCCAATGTGATCGCGATTCCGAAATCCGACAGCGTGGCGCGGACCGAAGAGAACTGCCGCGCCTCTGGTTGGCGGTTGACACAAGAACAGGTCGCACGTCTGGATGAAGCGTTCGCATGAAAAACCGCCGTGGATTCAATCGCCGCGAATTTCTCCAACGCTGTAGCTTGGCCGTCGCCACTTCCACCGCGCTGGCTAGCCCCATCCGCGCTGGCCAGGCTCTCGCGACGAACGCATCCCCTTCGACTCTTCCACAACAACAGCATCGATCACCACAGGAGCAACGCATGACTCGTTTTGGTATTCAGATCGAACCCCAGTTTGGTTTCAATTTCCCTGAAATCGCGGACCTCGCCAAGGAAGCGGAACGGCTCAACTACACCGCGCTCTGGGCCTCGGATCACTTGCTGTGGGACGCCAAGTCCGAACAGCGCAATTGCCTTGATGCCTGGACCCTCATCACCGCCTTGGCACCCATCACCACCCGACTGCGGTTGGGGACTCTGGTCACCTGCAACTCGTATCGGCTGCCAAGCATCCTCGCGAAGATGGCGAGTTGCGTGGACCATATTAGCAATGGCCGCCTGGAGTTCGGGCTTGGCGCGGGCTGGAAGGAAATGGAGTATAAAGCGTATGGCATCCCGTTTCCCCCCATCAGCACGCGACTCGCGCAACTGGAAGAAGCCATCCAGGTCATCAAGAAACTCTGGACCGAGGAGCGCGCCTCATTCCAAGGAGCACACTATCAGTTAGACAATGCGTTCAACGCGCCCAAGCCGGTGCAAAAACCATTGCCGATGTGGATTGGCGGAGCGGGCGAGAAAAAACTGCTGCGGATGGTGGCCCAACATGCCGATGGCTGGAACATGATTTTTGGCTATCAACTGCCGGCGGTCACCAAGAAAATCGAGGTGCTCAAGCGGCACTGCGATGAGGTGAAGCGCGATTTCACCACCATCGACAAATCGCTCTTTATCGTGACCTGTCTTGGCGATAGCGAGGAGGAACTGAAAAAGCGCGAAGCGGAGGCCACCGCCGCGCTTGGCACGGGCCGTATTTTCAGGATCGCACGCGAGTCAGGGATGATTGGCAGCCCAGCGCAAGTCGCCGAAACCCTGCGCGGTTATCGGGCCCTGGGGTTCGACTACTTTATCGCGATGTTTCCGTACAAGCAGGATAAGGAAATGATGCAGCGGTTCGCGGAGACCGTGATGCCACACGTGTAGGGAAGAAGGAAAAAGTCCGATCTTGGATTAAGCAATAATCCGCGCGAATTTAGCGAGTGCTCGGCGGAAATGAGGATGGGTCGGCGGGCAAGCGGATGTTTCGTACCACCTGACCAGCTTTTCCCACTGGTGGCAGGGGCTGGCCATTGAGATTGAGCGTCACCCCACCAGCATTACCGAGCGACACCGTGAATCCTTGTTGGGCGGACCACTCACGGGCCTCTCCGGTTTTGATGATCATTTCCTTGGGGGGCTGGTCATCAACAACGATACGTAACCACGTCGGGGAAATGGCCTGAATGTTCAGCCGGTGCCGCATGCTATCCATCGTGGATGCTGGCTGCGCGGCAACCTCCACGGCAGTTGTTGGTTCAGGTTGAGGAGAAACGGCGGCGGCTGTCCGCGTGGTATCGGAGGACGTACCCTCCGGAGACAGGATGGGAGCTGTTGATGACGGAGCCACCGCGATTGGAGCCGTTGGTTCCGATGGGGCCGGGGGTTGCGCGGGAAGATCGGTGGCGAGGGACACTGCTGGTGATGATTCGGTTGGCGTGGGGGTGGCTTGCTCGGAAAAAGGAACATTTTGCGTGGCCGTCGTCGGCCACAAGGTCTCGACTCCACTGAGGCCATTCTGCCACAGAAAGGAGCCGACCAGCAGCATCGCCAGCGTCAAGAGCAACGGCAACGCCCAGAACGATAACCGCGAAGAAGCGGATGGAGCCGTGGCCGCGTGTCGATCAGCGGAAGATACAGGTCGAACATCCGTCCGCTGCAATTCATTCACAAACTGAGCGACCACGGCGGTGGTGTCCATCCCCAAGAATTTCGCGTAAGTGCGCAGAAACGGCATGAGATAGACATGGTCCGACATTAAGCCGTCTTCTCCCTCAAGGACGAGAAGATAGGATCGCGGAATCCGGGTCGCGGCTTCAACATCTTTCAGGGACAGTCGCTTGTCTTCTCGGGCTTGCCGTAATTTCGACGCAAGATTTTCCATACGGATGATTCCTCTCCCCCCTCCTCCAGCCACCCCACGTGCCCTCCGTTCCTGGAGCATATCCTGTGTGAGCTGGGGGTCAATGCGTCGTGAAATGTAGCGAAGATCGCGCCCG
>JABFSC010000022.1 GCA_013140885.1 Deltaproteobacteria bacterium
GTATTGGGGGTTGGGGGCTGGGGAAAATATAGAGTGCGGACGGTGGAGTGCGGATTGCGCATCAGCAGGTTGCGCGATGAGGCTATCAGCTCTCGTTCGTGCCACCGTACCGCCTAGCGCAATCAACAGCGCCTCGGCTTCTCGCAGATCTTTCGTGTCAAACCCTTCCGTGAACCACCCATATATTTCTTCTAGGAGTTGCCGCGCTTCAACGTCTTTGCCTTGGGTCCGCCAGAGCCGCGCCAGGCTCATGGCGGCGCGCAGTTCGAACGATTTCGCTTGTTGGTGGCGGGCGAGGGCGAGAGCCTTGAGGAAATACTCCTCCGCCTCCCGCAACACCTCCTGTGAGACTAGAGACTGGAGACTCGGGACTTGTGGGGAGGAGGAACCAGCCTCTGGCCTCCAACCTCCAGCCGCTAGTGTAAGCTGCCCTTTGAGTCGATACAGTTCCGCATCATAGAACTGTTCTCCGCAGCGCCGCCCGATTGTGAGCGCTTCCGCGACTACAGCTAATCCTTCACTTATGCGCCCGGCTGTAGCATATGCCCCAGCCAGCAATCCCATAAAATATGCTACTCCTAGCTCTTGTCCTCCCAGACGGACAAGAGCTATTCCCTGACGTAGTTGTGCTATCCCATCTTCCACCTGTCCTTGCCCAACGAGGAGCCAACCCTGCACAATTTTTCCCCACGCCCGCGAGTAGAGAAATCCCTGTTCTTGACTGAGCGTGATGAGACGCAGGACGTGCCGCTCGACAGTTGGCAGCTCACCGCACTCCTGCGTGACGCCAATCGCGCCGTTTAACGCAAACGCTTCACTCAGATAGTGCGACAGCCGGTGAGCCAGAGTCAGGCCGCTGTCGACGCTACGGCGAGCTTGCTCTGGATAGCCGAGACACCACAAATCCCATCCGGTGCAGGAAAAGCAGATAACGCCAAGATCTTGGGCGACATTTGAGACTCGGGGACTATGTTTGTCTGGATCATAGACTTTCAACCCTTGTTCGAAGTGGTGACGCGACGCCTGAAATTCTCCACGAAAATACAAAGCATATCCTAGCGCCATGTGCGCCCGCAGGAGGAGCGCCGGATTCCGTGCCTTCTCCGCGAGCGTGAGCAGTTGTTCCGCCAGATTCAGCCCCTTTTGCACTTCCCCACGCAGCTCATACACCGTGCACAAGCCAAAGAGCACTGCGGCGAGTTGCGGCGGTTCTCCCAAGCGTTGACACAATTCGCGCGCTCGCAGATACGCGCGCTCCATCTCCTCCAGGGCTGTCCGGTCCCCAATAGCATAAAGGGAAGTCGCGAGCGCCAATTGCAGGCGCACTTCTTGTTGTAGCCGCTCAGAGCTCTCCGGCAGCAGGGCGAGCAGTTCCAAGCCCCGTTTCAAGTGACTCAGGGCTTCCCGAGGAGCGCTAGCGCGCGTGGCAGCCTCGGCCGCCTGCCAACGACACTGGACCGCCTTGGCATACTCTCGCCCCTGCTCAAGGTGTACGGCGAGCTCGGCGGCAATCTCTCGGGTGCGCTCGCCATACGCCGCCTCTTTCCGTTCGGCGATGCGGCGATGCAAGTGCATGCGGCGGGCCTCGCCCACGCGTGCGGAGACAACCTCGTGGTACACGGCGTGCAGAAAACTATAGCGTGCACTCAACGTCCCATCCGGCCACTCCGCGACGCCCTCCGTCCGGAGAAACTGCCCTGTATGTGCGAAGCGTTCATACTGGAATTCGAGCGCCTCGACGTCGCCTGGCAGTCCTGCCGCCGCCTCCGCCACAGCAAACTCGACCCCTACGACACTGGCGACTTCCAGCGCGCGTTGGTCCTCTTCACTCAGTCGCTCGACTTGGCGTTCAATTAACCGGCGTAACGTGTCTGGAATACCCTCGCTCACCTCCATCACTTTATCCGCAGGTATCGTCCACCGCCCAGCCTCTTCCGTCACTATCTCCTGCTCCACCAGATAGTCCACGGTGTTCACGAGAAAGAGCGGATTGCCGCCGGTGCGGTGAGCGAGCGTGCCCGCTAGGAGGTGTGGTTCAGGCAGCTCACCAAATCGCCTTGCCAGATACGCGGTAATCGCTTCCTCTCCAAGAGGGGTCAGCCGTATCTCTTCACACTGTTGTCGTGCTTGCAGCTCTTGCACCACCGCGCGGAGCGGATGATTACTGGCGAGCACGTCCGCTGGGCGATAGGTCCCAAGGATCAACAGCTGAGCCGGTTCCCGCCGCCGCGCCATGTACGTCAACCAGTCCAGCGTTGACACATCGCTCCAGTGCAAGTCCTCGAGTACCAGCACCACGGCCCGAGTCGCGGCGAACCGTTCCGCCGTCTCGGCCATCTCACGCAGCATGCGCTCGCGACTTATTCCCTGGAGGCGATGCTGGAGTCGGTCAAACTCCTGGGGCTCCAGCAGGCTCGGCAATTGCACCAGCCAACTCGGCGCGTAGCGCTTGAGGGCCTCGATGCGGCGCTCCCTATCCGGTCCCTGGCAGAGTCGCGCGGTGGCTTCCAGCAGCGGCAGGTAGGCTTCCCCCGCGCCATATTGTTCCACGCACTGTCCATAGGTAATGCGCACGTCCGGTTGACCACGCAGGTGCTCGACAAAGGCATCGACGAGTGCCGTCTTACCAATCCCGGGTTCACCACTGAGAAAGACTATTTGCCGCGTACCACTGAGCGCCTTGTCCCACCAGGTGTGAAGCCGCGCCAATTCCGCGTCTCGCCCCACCAGAAAGGTTCCGGGTTCCAGGTTCCGGGTTCCAGATTGGGAAGACGACAACCTTTCCTTTTTGCGTGTGATCTCGGGAGGCTTCACCCAGGTCTCCTTCCGCCAAAACGGACCGTCGAACTACATTCCCGCCACTGCCTAACGCAAAAGAGACTAAGCAGGTCTTCCACGAGAGTCAATCGAACGTGCCATAAAAGGAGTCCCTCAAGGAACGATACAGACTAAATCCCGTGCCTTGGCCACTTTCGTAAGCAGTGAGGCAACTATGTCGCCGAGCGCTCTTGCGCTCGGATCGTCAACAGCGCGATCTCCGGAGGAATGCCCAAGCGCATGGGATAGCCGTAAAACCCGACACAACGAGTGACATACAGAGTCATATCGGAACGGTGAAAAATCCCCTGATCGGGAATGCCCACGAGCCCGACGACAGTGAACGCCACGTCACGACCAAACTGCACCCCGACATGACCACCGTGCGTGTGGCCGGACAACACCAGATCGGCGCACCCGGAGGGCAGCGAGAAAAATGTCTGTGGCACATGATTCAACAGAACGCGTGGCACCGCTGTGCGTGGCGGCCAAGCATGAATGAGTCGGGCATACCTTTCTTCCCATTCCCCCAGCCCACGCAGGTAATCCAAGCCCCCCACCTCCAAGGGGACGCCTCGTATGGAAAGCGTGACCATCGTATCGCGCAGGACCGTAACCCCAGCTTGGTCGAGTCGCTGGACTAACCGCTCCGGCGCGTCAAAGTCGTGATTGCCGAGACAAGCCCATTGTCCATGCGGGGCGCGAATCCGCGCCAGGGCTTCATAGAGCGGCGCGTCAAAGTCTCCAGTGCGATGGACGAGAAAGTCCCCAGTGTGCATGACCACATCGGGACGAGCGGCATTGGTCAGCGCCGCCATGCGCGACAACCGCTCCCTATTCATGGCACCGCCGACGTGGATATCGGACAAATGAGCGATGCGCAGCCCATTGAGTTCCTTCGGCCACCGCGGCAGGAAGATGTCGCGTTCTTCCACGCGAAAGTCATACGAGAGTTTGATATTCGACAACGAGATGAAGAAGGGCACGCCCGCGCCCAGGATACCCATACTCTGGAGCAACTGCCGACGTTCCGGAGACGCCACCGGCTCTGGCTCGCTGAGCACGCGAGGCAGCACCAGCGGGGTGAGAAGGCGGACCACTCCGTGCCCGAGCCTGACCAGCGCGGAACCAAGAAAGAAC
>JABFSC010000565.1 GCA_013140885.1 Deltaproteobacteria bacterium
TGCCGCGCAGGGTGTGCGGTGCGAGCCAATTGACATGGATCGACACGAAGAGGTCCCCTTCCCAATGATTCGCGGTGGCGGTCCGTTGATCGAGCGCGAGCGCCTCGTCCTGTTCTCGCGTCATCAAGACGGTGACCGCGGATTCCTCAAGCAGGTGGCGGAGGCGGGAGGCGATGTCGAGCGTAAGGTCTTTCTCTGTCAGACCACGAACCGCAACCGTACCAAGGTCGCTCCCCCCATGTCCAGGGTCAAGGACCACCTTCCTCACTGTCAGCGGGAACGCCGCCAACGTGGCTTGGGTTGGCGTGGTGAGCGGTTCGCTTGCCGTGGGTGCGAGAGCAGGACGAGGCAAAAGTGCGTCACGGGAAACCGAAGCCACTGGTAGTCGTGCTGGCTCTGGAGGGAAGAACACGGGCCAGCGGGCACTCCCCGTGACCACGAAAATCCCCGACGAGATCACGATCAGGCTCAGGGCGAGCAGGAGGACGAGAGAACGCTGTTCCCAGGTAAAGCCCGTCAAGCGAGCGCGATGACGAGGCTGGGGGAGCCGCCTCTGAATGAGATCGAGATTCTCCCGCACCGCTGAATGAAGCAGCCGACGTTTAATGGTAGAAAGCTCTGGCATTGCTACGATGCACCGTTGGTGACGCGCTGGCACTGCTGGTCCTGCTCGGATGCCCCTCTGGTTCCCCTGCGGAAGACGAAAACGTGCCTATCTTAGAGAACATGGTGCGAGATTTCAAATTGCGCCTTCTTGTCCGGTGTTCTCAGGCTTGCCCGGACAGTGTGGATTTGCTACGGGAGCAGGCGAGTCGTTTTCTCCACCATGTTGACCAACAAGACCAAGGCGAACGTCAGGAAGGAGGCCGCACGATGTATGACCAGACGGGACACGCACTATTGCCGCGATCCACGCATGATGAACACGCCCGACAAAATTTTGTCCAAAGCTTGAAAGAACACCTGGCGATGCGGGTCTCGCCGGGGAATAAATCGGTCTATACCCGGCGGGCCAAACCGCGCTTCGAGCAGGAACAGCACCGCGCGCCACGGGACCGCCACGAGGTCCGTCGGGTGATGAAGGATGAACCGTATTATCAAACCTGGAGTGCGCTACTCCGGACCAGCCAGGAGATGATGTGGGAATCCGTCGCCAGTAGCGTCGAACGGCAACTGCCGGACCTGACGGCGAAGGCTAAGACCAATGGCCGTGCGCTGGGGTCGCTCACGCTTGATCCCGACCTGCCCATTCCCGCGTACCATACGGCGGTGGATGTTCACTGCATGCCTGGTGGCTATCACAGCGAGGGCGGCGCGGACGACATCGCCGCGGGGGCCGTGTATGACCGCGCCGTCCATATCTATGCGATGGGGCGCATGGGGCCTTTCAACGATGACTTGGGAGCCTCCCTGGTGGCCTATCTCACACAACAGTATCCGCATCTTCGCCCACGCAGGATTCTCGATATGGGCTGTTCTGTTGGACATAGCACGGTGCCGTATGTCGAAACGTACCCGGAAGCGGAAGTCCATGCCATTGATATTGGCGCGCCGATGCTCCGCTATGCGCATGCACGCGCGGAAGCGCTGGGCAAACGGGTCCACTTCTCACAGCAAAACGCGGAACGCACTAATTTCGCCGATGCGTCCTTTGACCTGATCGTGTCCCACATCTTGTTACACGAGACCTCTGGCACGGCGATTCGCAACATCATGCGCGAGTGTCACCGCTTACTGACTCCAGGTGGGATGATGTTTCATGTCGAGGTGCCGCAGTATCAGGGGATGGACCCCTACGATGCGTTCATCTTGGACTGGGACACGTACAATAATAACGAGCCGTTCTGGGGGGCGATGCACGATCTGGACTTAGTGGAACTCGCGAGGCAAGGCGGGTTCGCGAGCGAGACAGTTGTGCAGACGCTAGTGCCCAGTGCGTTTAAGATGGCGCGGGCGCGCACGCAACTCTTCCAAGGTGGCGATTTTGGCGGCGGCGGACAGTGGTTCGTGTTCGGCGCGACCAAGTAAACAAGGGGAACCACGATGGCGCGGAAAGCCAAGGGCAAGAAGCCGATATTTTTTCACGACCCGCAAATCGACAAGATGATGGGGATTGTCATGGCGCTAGCGGGGGAAGTGTCCGTGCTCCGTGAACGGCTTGATACCATTGAACGGCTGGTGGAACAGAAAGGGCTCTTCGCGCGACAAGACATTGAAACCTATCGGCCCGATCCGCCAGCGACCGAAGAGCGAGAACGATGGCGGGCCGAGTATATCGCGCGTATCCTGCGCGTCGTGCACGAAGAACTGGACGCTATCGAACACGGCGAAGCGCCGGAGTCATACGAATCCATTGTGCAAGCAGTGTCATCGCCATTAGGGAAGCAAACGTAAAACGTAAAACGTCAAGCGTAAAAAGACTCTTTCTGGTTTTTCACGCATGACGTTTTACGTCACAAGGAGGGAGCATCATGGGACGTTTACAAGGCAAAGTGGCATTTCTGACCGGGGCGGGGTCTGGTATCGCGCGGTCCGCCGCGCATATTTTCACGCGTGAGGGGGCGAAAGTGGTGATCGCCGAACTCAAGCCAGAGTTGGGACGCGCGTGCGAGCAGTCGGTGCGGCAGGCGGGTGGCGATGCCACGTTCATCGAAACCGACGTGACCAAGGAAGACAGTGTCAAAGCCGCCATCGCGCGGACGGTGGCGCTCTATGGGAAACTCGACGTGCTCTATAACTGCGCGGGTGGGTCGGTGGTGGAGGACAAGCGGGTGACCGATGTGGACATGTCGGTGTGGAATCACACCATGTCACTCGATTTGCTGGGGACCTTCCTCTGTTCGCGCTACGGCATTCCAGAGATCATCAAGGCTGGCGGGGGGGCGATCATCAACATGTCGTCGGTGGTGGCGTTACGCGGGGCGTTTCCCGTGCATATTTACACGGCGGCCAAGGGGGGCGTGATCGCGCTCACCCAAGCGATGGCCTGTGAATACGCGCATGACCATATCCGGGTGAATGCGATTTGCCCTGGCGTGATTCTGACGGATCGGGTGAAACAACGCTTTGGCAAGTCGGCGGAATCGCCGGCGACGACGGATCAGACGCGGGCGATAAAGATCGACTGGAAAAATTATCCGTTCGCCACCGGAGAGCCGGAAGACATCGCCAATGTGGCGCTCTTCCTGGCGTCCGATGAGTCACGCATGCTGACCGGAGCGATCATTCCGGCGGATGGAGGAATGTCGGCGTATTAGGCGTAAGACGTAAAGGCGTAAGACGTAAATATGTAAAACGTAATGAAGACAAAAACGCTGAAGGGTACGTTTTACCTATTTACGCTTTACGTCCCACGTCCCCCTGAAAATCTTCGTATGAGACACACTATTTTTTTATTTTTCCTTGTGGGTCTGTTGACCCTTGGCTGTAACCCAGTTTCGGCGGTGAAATCGGTGGTACCGGGACTCAAGAGCGAGTCGAGCGCGCCCGATGTTGGAGAAAAACTGAAGCTACGCATTACCCCGGATGAAGCGGTGCGGATTCTGGATGACGTGGCGGGGGCGAATGGGTGGTATCTCGTCAGTGTTGGCGATCAACACGACATGCAGGGCGGGCGGGGTAAGTATTTCCGCCTTGAGACTGACCGCTTTATTGGCGGGCGCAAGGAGATGGCCGGAGTTTTCTTCAGCGACACGGCTGGTTCGTATGTCGTGGTCGGAAAACATGACCACGGTCTGCCCGAGGAGCTGGTGCCCGCGTTCGTGGAGGCCGTGCAACAGCGGACGAGCGCGAGGGCGGCGGAGTGAAGACCGAGCCTAACGCAACGACAGCGTCCGCAGCCGTAGCGAATTCGCGACCACCGACACCGAACTGAACGCCATCGCCAAGGCGGCGAACATCGGATGTAACAACATATGAAAAGTTGGGTAGAGGACTCCGGCGGCGAGCGGAAT